>DATCQF010000310.1:0-4806 GCA_036569735.1 Allostellaceae bacterium
CGCCTGTGCCCGCCACTACCACGTCCCGATCCTGTCGACGGCAAACGAGTTCCGTTTCACCGATATTGAGACAGTACCCTGAGCCCCAAAGCTCAGCTGGGCGGCTTCATCGCCACGTCGAGCATGACGTTGGGCAGGATCTCGCGCAGCACCCCGCGCAAGGTCGCCTCATCGGAGGCGTTCGCCGCGGCGAGCAGCCGGCGCGAGCCGCGGCGCAGCACCCGGGCGGTGGCGCGTCCGTCGCGCTCCGGGCGGATCGTCGCAAAGACTTCGGCCGGCTCGACCCGGCGCAACAGCCGCTTCAGCGCCTGCAGCCCCTCGCCGGTCTCGACATCGAGCGCCGGCGCCTCGGTCGGGTCGGGCTCGTCTTCCTCGTCGACGGTAGCGTCGACCGCCTCGACCGGCCGGTGCCGTGCCAAGGACTGATAGATCGCGCGGCCCGCCTCGGTATCGATGCGCGATTGCAGCTCCCAGCTGTCGCCGCGCGCCGACAATTCGGTGATCAAGGCAAACAGATCGTCGCAATCTTCTTCGTGGGTGCAGGTCAGAAAGGCCAATCGGCCATCGTGCTCGATGACGCGGTCGTCATCCTCGGCGAAGCCAAGCTCGCCCAGCGCGTTGTCGAGCGCGCGGCGCGAGGCGACCAGAAGCACCGTGACGTGCAGCCGGCGGGCGGCCTCCGGCGCTTCCTTCTCGTCGGCCATCGCTGCTCCTCGCGCTGTTCCCCGCGGATCTCCCGGGGCCAATCGAATACAGGCAGCAGCGCGTCGTGCGCAACCGGGATGATCAGCCGACCCGGCTTTCACCCTGCCGGCTGATCCGCACATCGCGGTGGATGCCGACATTCATCAGTAGGCCAAACCCCAACATCACCGTGACCATCGCGGTTCCGCCATAGGAGATCAGCGGCAAGGGCACGCCCACCACCGGGATGAGACCCATGACCATCGCCGTATTGATAAAGGCGTAGAGGAAGAAATTAACGGCGATGCCGAGCCCGAGCAGCCGGCCGAACTGGCTGCGGCTGCGCAGCGCAATCGCGAAGGCATAGGTGATCACCAGGACATAGAGCGCCAGCAGCACCAGTCCGCCGACCAGCCCCCATTCCTCGGCGATCATCGTGAAGATGAAGTCGGTCTGCTTCTCGGGCAGAAAGCTGAGGTGGCTTTGCGTGCCGGCGAGAAAGCCCTTGCCGAACACGCCGCCCGACCCCAGCGCGATCTTCGATTGCAGGATGTGATACCCGGCGCCGAGCGGGTCGCGGTCGGGGTCGAGAAAGGTATAGAGGCGGGTCTTCTGATAGTCGCGCAACATCGACCAGGCGAGCGGCGCCGCCGCCGCCGCGGCAAGGGTTCCCGCCGCCAATACCCACAGCCGAACGCCGCCGAGGAAGAACAGGACCGCGCCGGCGGCGACCAGCATCATCGCCGTCCCAAGGTCGGGCTGTTTCAAGACGAGGGCGGCCGGAACGACGACCATCAGCGCCGGAGCGACCAGGCGGCTGAGGCGCCCGGCATTCTCGGCCGGCAGGCTGTGAAAATACCGGGCCAGCGCCAGCACCAGCGCGATTTTCATGATTTCCGAGGGCTGCAGCTGAATGACGCCAAGGTCGATCCAGCGCTGCGCGCCCATGCCCGCGATGCCGCGCAGATCGACGCCAATGACGAGCATCAAGGAGACGCCGTAGATCCAGTAGGCGCTGCGAAACCAGTAGCGCACATCAATGAGGCTCGCCGCGATCATCGGTACCAGGGCGATCGCGAACCGCGTCATCTGGCGCGATGCCCAAGGCTGCAGATTACCGTTCGCGGCCGAGTAAAGCATGGCGAAGCCGATGCCCGAAATGACGGCGATCAGCAGCACCAATCCCCACTGGATCGCGCGGATCTTGTCCGCGAAGGTCAGCTCGCGCCGGCTGATGTCGGGGGCAAAGCTCGCCATCTAGCGCAACCGGCCGGTTATCCGCGGCGCGGAGCGGCAGCGGTCGGCGATGGCGCGGGAGCCGGCACCGGGATCGGCGGCGGCCGGCCCTCGGCCACCGCATCGGGCTGCGGTATCCGCCGCGCCGGATCGCGCCGCTGCACCTCGACCAGGATGTCGCGGCAGATCGGCGCCGCCACCGCCGATCCGCCGCCGCCGGCCGCACCGCCATGCTCGACGATGGCGGCGCAGACATAGCGCGGCGCACCGACCGGCGCGAACGCCACGAACAGTGCGTGGTCGCGCTCCTTCCAGGGGATCTCGGCGGCTTTGCGCACACCGTGGTCGCGCTCGGCCTGGGTGATGCGGCGGACCTGCGAGGTCCCCGACTTTCCCCCCATCGCCAGGGCGGGATCGCTGATGCGGGCGGCATAGGCGGTCCCGCCCTGCTCGTTGACCACCGCGCTCATCCCGTCGAGGACAAGGGCGAGGTGGCGCGGCGTGATGCCGAGCCCCGGAAAGTCTGGGAGGCGCTGATCGCCGCCCGGCGGCAACCGTTCCTCGCGCAACAGGTGAGGAACAACCGCGCGACCGGTGATGAGGCGCGCCGCCATCGTCGCCACCTGCAATGGCGTCGCCAGGACCGAGCCCTGACCGATGCCGGCGATCAACGTCTCGCCCTGCTGCCAACTCGTCCCGGTGGTTGCCAGCTTCCAGTCGCGCGAGGGGATCAGCCCGCTGCGCTCGCCCGGGATGTCGAGCCCGAGCGGGGCGCCGAAGCCAAAGCGCCGGGCCATCGCGGCGATCCGGTCGATGCCGGTGCGCCGCGACGTCTCGTAAAAGAACACGTCGCAGGATTTCTTGATCGCGTCGCGCAGATGCAGCGTGCCGTGGCCGGCCTTTTGCCAGCAATGAAAGGTGGCGTCGCCCAGTTCGAGATAGCCGGGGCAGGTGATCGCGGTGTCCGGGGTGATGATCCCCGCGTCGAGCGCGGCGAGCGCCACCATCGGCTTGAACGTCGAACCCGGCGGATAGAGACCGGCGATCGCCTTGTCGGTCAGAGGGTTGCGCGGATCGGTCGAGAGCTCCTGCCAGGCCGCCGGGGAGAGCCCCGTTGAGAACAGCGTCGGGTCGAAGCTCGGGCTCGACACCAGGGCGAGCAAATCGCCGGTCACCGCATCGATCAGCACGCACGAGATGCTGGGTTCCCGGGCGCAGCGCCGCATGACGAAATCCTGCATCGCCATATCGAGCCCGAGCACCGCATCCTGCCCCGGCTGCCCCGGCCGGGTGGCGATCTCGCGCACCACCCTGCCATAGGCATTGACCTCGACTTCGCTGGTGCCCGCGATCCCGCGCAACTGAGCGTCCCGCGCTTTCTCGATGCCGCTCTTGCCGATCCGTAAATCCGGCAGTTCGAGCAACGGATCGCCGGTCAGCTCCTTTTCCGATACCGCGGCGACGTACCCGAGCACATGCGCGGCCGTCGCTCCGTAGGGGTAGTAGCGGATCATCCCCTCCTCGATGGCGATGCCGGCGAGCTCCGGGACGGCGACCTCGATCCGCGCCATCTCGTCCCAGCTCAAATTCGCCCGGACCACCAGCGGCACGAAGCTGTGCTTGCGCCGCGCGTCGCGCAGTACCCGGCGGCGGTCGGCATCGCCGATCTCGATCAAGGAGCCGAGCGCGTTCAGCGTCGCCTCGAGATTGCCGGCCTGCTCGGGCACGACAACGACCCGGAAATTGTGCCGGTTATCGGCCAAAGCCACGCCAAAGCGGTCGACGATGCGCCCGCGCACGGGAGCAACCAGCCGCAGATTGATGCGGTTTTCGTCGGCGAGGACGGTGTAGCGGTCCTTTTCGAGGATCTGCAGCTGGTACATGCGGGCAGCCAGGAGGGCGCCGAGCATCGCCTGGCCGCCGGCGAGGAGGGCGGTCCGGCGGGTGAGGATCTTCTCGCGCTGGGTTTCCCGGGGCACGTCCGTCCCGGGCCTAACTCGGGCGCGTCATTCGGAGGCGCCCATCAGCGCGCGCTGGGTGCGCCCCAGGGCAAAGCTCGCCACCGGAAAGATCGCGATCGTCAGCACCGTGCGAAACACCGTGGCCCGCAGATCGAAGAAGGTCAGCTGTACCAGGCAATGCAAGGCCCACAGCACCAGCATCGCGGCGGCGGCGAGCAGCGTAAAGCCGGTCCACACGAAGGGGAAGGTCCGATTGATGAAATAGCGCCGATAGCGCAGCACAGCGGCGCGCGCCAGCAGCAACACCAGCGCGCCGACACCGACAGGCGCGCCCATCAGCAGGTCCTGGGCGAGGCCGACGGCAAACAACCCGACCGGCGGCAACAGATCGGGCCGGTAGATCGTCCAGTGATAAACCGCCATCAAGGTGAAGGCGGGGGTCAGCGCGGCGTAACCGGGCACCCGCACCGGCAGGATCGCGAGGACCGCCGCGAGCACCGTGGTCGCGATCGGAAGCATTCGGGCGAGGCCGCTATTGACCCGCGGCAGCGAAGGAATAGTGGATACTTTAAGCGCCATCGGCTCAGCGCACGCTTGCTTCGTCGGCAGTGGCCGGCTTGCCGCGCCGGGGGGCACGCGCCGCCACCGGCGCCGGTTGGGGCAAAGCGCCGGCGAGGCCGTAATCGACTACCAGGACATACCCCAGTTGCGACAGCTCGACATAGGGCTCGACCCGCGGGCCCTCTCGCCCGAGCGCGGCAACGACGCCAACCGGCAGCCCCGGCGGAAACACCCCGCCTTCGCCCGAGGTGAGGATGCGGTCGCCGATTTTGACCGTTTCCCGGTCCCCGAGATAAATCAGCCGAGGGCGCCCGGAATTGTCTCCGGCCAGCACCGCATTCGCGTGACTGGCCTCGATAACGAC
>DATCQF010000311.1:0-3943 GCA_036569735.1 Allostellaceae bacterium
ACTCCGGGCTATGCCAGGCTGTGGTTTGCCGGCGGTGTCGGCAGCGCGATGCGCTGGCTCGAAATGCTGGTCGCCGGGATCTTCACCTTCGACGTGACGCATTCGACCCTGCTGGTCGCGGTCGTCGTGGCCGCGCGCAGCCTCCCGATGCTGTTTCTCGGCCCGATCGCCGGGGTGATCGGCGAGGCGCTCGACAGGAAGCGGCTGCTGCTGGCGCAGATGATGGTGATGGCGGCGAGTTCGGCGGTGCTCGCGCTTCTGGCGCTGACCGGAGCGATCCGGGTGTGGCACATCGCGCTCGGCGGCGCCGTCGCCGGCATCGCCTGGGCGAGCGAGATGGCGGTGCGGCGGCGGATGATCGGCGAGGTGGTCACCCACGACCGGGTCGCCGCGGCGGTGGCTCTTGATTCGCTGACCAACAGCGTCGCCCGGGTGCTCGGCCCCTTATGCGGCGGCGCCGCCTTCGAGACGCTGGGGCTCGGCGGCGCCTATCTGGTGTCGGCGGCGCTCTATCTCGCGGCGGGCCTCGCCGTGCTCGGGCTCGACTTGCCGCAGGAGCCGCGCCGGCTGCGCTTTGGCCGCATCCCCGGCGAGATCGCCGAAGGGCTCGCCGTCGCGCGGGCGAGCCCCGCGATCCTCGGGGTCATCCTGGTCACGATCATCATGAACACCTTCGGGTTCTGCTATTCGGCGCTGATCGCGCCGATCGGCCTCGATGTCTATCGCGTGTCGCCGACCCTGGTCGGCGCGCTCGCCGCTTCCGAGCCGGTCGGCGCGATCGTGGTCGGGATCGCCATGGCGGCCGGCTGGGTGCACCTCAACGGCAGCCGCGCGCTGTTGCAAGGCTCGTTCCTGTTTCTCGGCGGGGTCATCCTTATGGCGCTGTCGCCGTGGTACGGGCTCGCCCTCGTGCTCTTGCTGATCGGCGGCCTCGGCACCGCCGCCTTTGGCAACATGCAGACCGCGATCGTCTTGATCGAGGCGCCGCCGGCCACCCGGTCGCGGGTCATGGGCATCGTGACGATGTGCATCGGCACCGGGCCGCTCGGCGTCCTGATGATCGGGGCGCTGTCGGAGCGAGTCGGTCCCGCCGCGGCGATCCTGATGATGGCCGGGACCGGCGTCGCCGGGTTGAGCCTCGTCTGGCGGCGGCTGATCAGCGGCAAGACTTAAGGAGGACCGGCTACCGGCCGAAGACCGGCCAGCCTTTGATCCAAATCAAGGTCGAGCCCCAGAAACATACGATGATAATCATCGCAATCGCCGCGTCAGAACGGCGCTTTCTCGACCGGGCGGACAAGATTGGCGATTAGAACCCTGCAAGGAAGTTCCGATGCACCCGATCACCGACAAGGCCGAAGTCGCAATCGATTTTCCCGACAAGGCCTACATGGGCGGCTTTGGCCGCGACTGCAGTTTCGATGCCCATGCCGATGCCGACGGCATGACGATCCGGCTGGTTCGCACCTCCGGGGAGAAGCGCGAAGCCGAGATGCACCTCCATCATTTCCTGTTTGCCGGCATCCTCGCCGACCTCGCGAACTCATTGGACGGGATCGAGCCGATCGACGAAGACCCACCGCCAGCCGCTGCTTGCGGCCGCGCGCAAGCTGGCCGCCGCGCTCGAACGCGCGACACCGTCCGCCACGTAAGCTGATACCCTCGCCCGCATTGCGGGAGAGGGGGGACCCGGCCCGTAGAGTCGGGTGGGTGAGGGTTTCCCCGCGGCAATCACCCTCACCCGCCTCGCGGGGCTCGGCACCCTCTCCCGCGGTGCGGAAGAGGGTGATACGCCGGCCGGATCAGCCGCAGGCGACGCAGTAGCAGTCGCGCACGCCTTCGGGCAGCCGGTGCTCGCTCCAGCTCTTGCCGCCGTCCTGCGTGCCGAACACCTGGCCGACGCGCGAGACGCCATAGACCTGATTGGGGTCCTTCGGATGGACGATGACGCCCATCATCGTCGCATCCGCCTTGATGCCGTGGTCGAAGCGCTTCCAGCTCTTCCCGACATCGTCGCTCTTATAGATCGAGCCGTCGGTGCTGCGCGCCGCCGGGCTTAATGCGGCATAGAGCACCTTGGGGTCATGCGGCGAGGTACGGATGTCGCGCCCGTAGGTCAAGGGCGAGAAGCGGCCGATGTCCATGTCCTCCCAGGTGTCGCCATGGTTGGCGCTGCGGAAGAGGCCCATGCGGTTGGCGAGGAAGACGGTGCCGGGGGCCGCCGCGCTGCACGCCAATGCATGGCCGTCGAGCATGCCCTCGATCTCGGTCTGGCTGCCGATCCGGCTCCTATATTTGGGCTCCTCGCAAAACCGGATCAGGTCGGCGGTGCAATCCTCCCAGCTCTCGCCGGCGTTGCGGCTGCGCATCGCGCCGTTTGCCTCGATCGTCGCATAGACGTCGTCGGGCGAATTGGGGTCGACGTCGAGCCGCATGACCCGGCAGGCAAACGCCATGATGACGCGGTCGGGCAGCCCCGGGTCGGCCAGCTTCTTCCAGTGGTCGCCGCCGTCGTCGCTGCGATAGACCCCGGTCGGCGTCGCCCCGGCGTAGAGCCGGCGATGATCCTTGGGGTGCACCAGAACCGACCAGATATCCGCCTCGGAATCGGGCAGCGGCAGGCGCTCGAACTTGTCGCCGCGATTGGCGCTGCGGAAGAGCCCCTTGGTGCTGCCGACGAACAGCGTGTCGTTGTCGGCGGGATGCACCGTGATCGCGTGCACCTCGGCGCCCTCGGTTAATCCATTGGTCAGCTGTTTCCAGCCCTGGTCGCCGACCGCCTGGCGAAAGACGCCGCCGAGCGTCCCCGTATGCGTCATACCGGTGGTGGCCGCCACGCCGGCGTAAACATGCGTCGTACCTGCCATCGTTTCCTCCTGTCGTTCGTGATCCTCGGGCGTGATATTCGGGCGTTAAATTCGGGTCGTTCGTGAAGTTGGATTGCAGCCCGCGATCATACGCCTTTCTTCGGTATTGTCACAAAACTTCGCCGATCGGCTATGCTGCGGGCAACCCTTGGGAGAACACGATGAGCGACAGACGGACACGGGAGCGGCGCCGGCTCGGCCGCAACGGACCGGAGGTGCTGGCGGTCGGACTCGGCTGCATGTCGCTGTCCGGGACTTATGGGACGAGCGACGACGATGCGGCTGTCACCTTTCTGCACCGGGCGATCGAGGCCGGCGTCGATTTTCTCGACAGCTCGGACGCCTACGGCAACGGGCAGAACGAGGAGCTGCTGGGCCGCGCCCTCAAGGGCCGCCGCAACCAGGTCGTGCTCGCGACCAAGTTCGGCCAGAACCGCGCCGCCGGCGGGGTCAACGGCCGCCCCGAATATGTCCAAGCCGCCTGCGAGGCGAGCTTGAAGCGGCTCGGGGTCGATATCATCGACCTCTACTACCAGCACCGGGTCGACCCCAATGTGCCGGTCGAGGACACGGTCGGCGCGATGAGCCGGCTGGTCGAGCAGGGCAAGGTCCGCTTTCTCGGCCTCTGCGAGGCGCGGCCCGAACGTATCCGGCGCGCCCATGCGGTGCATCCGATCGCCGCGGTACAGAGCGAATTCTCCCTCCTCTACCGCGAGGTCGCCGACGAGACGCGGGTGACGACGCGCGAACTGGGCATCGCCTTTGTTCCCTATTCGCCGCTCGGCCGCAGCCTCCTGGCCGGGGTGATCCCCGATTTCGCCAACCTCTCCGAGGGCGACACCCGTGCGCGCCACCCGCGCTTCGAGGCCGAGAATTTCTCGAAAAACCGGGCGCTGGTCGAGCGCGTCGAGGCAATCGCCGCCGACAAGGAATGCACGGTCGCTCAGCTCTCGCTCGCCTGGCTCCTCGCGCAGGGCCCGGATGTGGTCCCGATCCCGGGTACCAAGCGCATCGAGCGCGTCGAGGAAAATCTGGCCGCGCTCGATGTCCGCCTCACCCCGGAGGACATCGACGGC
>DATCQF010000312.1:0-1506 GCA_036569735.1 Allostellaceae bacterium
GGCTACAGCATGCCGAGCGCGGTGCGGCCTTTGGGCGGCGGGAAGGCGCGGTCGAGCGCGGCGAGGTCGTCGGCGTCGAGCGCGAGGTCGAGGGCGCCGCGGTTGTCGCGGACATGCTCGAGCGTCGTCGCCTTGGGGATCACGATCATGCCGTCCTGTCGCAAGAGCCAGGTGAGCGCGACCTGCGCCGCGCTGGCGCCATGCCGCGCGGCGACCTCGCCGAGCGCCCGGTTGCCGAGGATGCGGCCCTGCTCGAGCGGGGTATAGGCCTTAAATGGGATAAAACGACTAAAGGGGACATCGAGCTGCCGCCGCCCTAATCGCTCAGTGCTCTCCGGGTGTGCTCTGAAAAACCGTTCTCCGCTGCCCGCTGGCGCGCGTTCGCCCTGGACGCTCCCGCCAGAACGTCCGAAGGCGATCCCCCTATCAGCGCCCCGGCGGCGGCGGCTGCACCGATCGGCGACCGGACCCAGGCGCGCGTCGCGTGCGCAAGCCATTTACGATTTAGCAAGATGCTGTCGTCATGCTCGCTTTCGAGTTGGCCCGTTGCCCCCCTCACACCGACCCGGAGCACCTTGCCTTGTTTTCGAAGGCAGATATCTATCGCGCCGCCATGCGGCTAATCGAGCAGCACGGCGACGCAGCAGAAAATGCGGCTGCCCTCCGCGCGGACCCGCTCATTCAAGACGACGAGGGCGCACATGAAGCTGTCCTGAGCACCATCGCCGAGCTGCGCCGCGCCGGAAACGGATCCCGAGCGCACTGATGGCCCTCCCCTGGTCCGGCCGTTCCCCGCTCCGCTGCCCGCCGGCGCGCGTTCCCGCCGGGCCCTGCCCGCACCACGCCCGAAGGCGAACAGACTATCAGGCGCTCGCCTGCCGCGGCGAGCGGATTGGATTTCGCGCATGCTGGCGTCGATCGCCGCCATCTGCCCGCGCCGGCGAGCGTGACAATCTGCCCGTTCGGTTCGCTCCAATGTGGGCAATCTCGAGTTATTGGTGCCACTCGAAACGAAGAATCCGGTGCTGTTCCCGCAGATCCGGGTAATCGCGTCGATCGTACTGGTCATAGTGATACCGCCGATGCCGCTGCTCAATTCGAGCTTGGGCGCTATTGTACCGACTGTATTCCGAGCGCTTCAGCTGCCAATACCGGTCGGGAGCATCGCTGCGGTTTTCCTGTTCCCACCAACCCTGTACCAATGTGATTGCGGGCGCTCGATCCCCGACACCCGAGCGGGCCATTGGGGCGGCGGAAGCCGTCACCGAGCTGAGACTGAGCAGTGCTACGGCGGCCGACAAGAGCATGAGTCGACGCATTGGACACCTCCTTTCCGTTGGATAGCAAGAGAGTCCGAACGATCTACCCCCAAAAGGGGAGCATCAATCGCTCAGGGATGAATGCTGCCCCATAACGGCCAACGGCGGCTTTGGTTGCATCGACGAATAGGATTTCCAATCGCGCGAGCGCCTCTGAGCGCGGCCGAGCCCGACATGGCCTGGCCTT
>DATCQF010000313.1:0-3909 GCA_036569735.1 Allostellaceae bacterium
GTGTCAAAACGTCGTGTGGCGAGGCGACGGGCATGAGGCCTGCTCCGCTTAAGTACTGCCGCCGGTTGTTGAGGCAAATGGTGTGGCGGCGGTTGTTCCACAATCAATCCGCCGCCACCGCGACAACTCTCAGCGTCGAACCGCCGGCTGCAGGGGCAACCCATTTTCTTTCTTACACAGGAGAATGTCGTGTCGGATCCAGCTCGCCCATACGAGCCGCTCACATCTGAAAACGCCGCGCTGGTCCTCGTCGACCACCAGGTCGGCCTGATGACGGGCGTTCGCGACTATTCAACGGGAGAATTGAAGCACAACGTGGTGGCGCTGGCCAAGGCGGCCAGGGCTCTGAGATTGCCGATCATCGTGACCACCACTGCGCGCGACAGCATGTGGGGTCCGACCTTTCCGGAACTTGTGGAGGCGCTGCCTGACGTTTCGATCATCGATCGATCCTCGGTCAACGCGTTCGACGATCCCGAGGTCGCTCGGGCCATCGATGCGACCGGCCGCAAGAAGCTGATCTTCGCGGGCATCTCCCTCGAAGTCTGCGCGGCGTTACCCGCCATCACCGCGGTTGGCAAGCGCCTCGACGCCTACGTGGCGGTCGACGCCTCCGGCACTTTCAGCGAGACCAAACGGCAGGTCGGGCTTCTTCGCATGCTGCAGGCGGGCGTGATCCTCTCCGACTACGCCACGTTGATGGTGGAAATCCTCAGGGACAATGCACGGCCGGAGGCTGGCGCCGTCTACAGCGCCATCGACATGCCCTGGGCCAAGCTCGTAGGGCAGATCGCGCATGCCTATGGCCGGTGAACGGCACGCCGGCTGGCGGCTGTGCGAAAACCTTGATTTTTGCTCACGCCGCCGTTGATCTGCGCGGTCAGGCGCCGAGCGAGCGGGCGAGGGCCCAGGCTTGTTCGCCGAGGGGGCGGGCGAGGCGGCCGACTTCGCTTGCCTCGTGGCTTGCGGCGGTGCCGTCGAGGGCGCGCCGGGCGATGCCCTGGAGGATCGCGGCGATGCGGAAGAGGCTGTAGACCATGTAGAACTCCCAGGCCGCGATCGCCCCTCGCCCGGTGCGCCGGCAATAGGCGGCGACATAGGCGGGCTCGTCGGGGATGCCGGCGGCCGCGAAATCGATCCCGGCGAGACCGCGGAACAATTCGGGGGTCACCCGCCAGGTCATCGCGTGATAGGCGAAATCGGCGAGCGGGTCGCCGATCGTCGACAATTCCCAATCGAGGACGCCGATCACCCGCGGCTCGGTCTTGTGAAAGACGAGATTATCCATGCGGTAGTCGCCGTGCACGATCGCAGGCGCGCCCTCGGGCGGCAGGTGCTGCGGCAGCCATTCGATCAAATTGTCCATCGCCGCGATCGTCTCGGCTTCGGAGGCGCGATACTGCCGGCTCCAGCGCGCGATCTGGCGGGCCATGTAATTGCCGGGCCGGCCGAAATCGCCGAGCCCCAATCGGGCGTAATCGACGCTGTGCAGCGCGGCGACGACTTCGTTCATCGAATCGAACATCGCCGCGCGCTCGGCCGGGGTCACCTCGGGGAGGCGCTGGTCCCAGAAGATGCGGCCGTCGAGAAATTCCATGACGTAGAAGGCGCTGCCGATGACGCCGTCGTCCTCGCACAGCGCATGGACGCGCGGCACCGGCACCGCGGTCGACGCCAGGGCGCGCATGACCCGGAACTCGCGGTCGACCGCATGCGCGCTCGGCAACAGCGGCCCGGGAGGCTTCCGCCGCAGCACATAGGGGCCGGAGCCGGATTGCAGCCGGTAGGTCGGGTTCGACTGCCCGCCGGAAAAACGCTCGGCGGCGATCGGCCCGTGGAATCCCTCGACATGGGCGCGCAGCCACGCTTCGAGCCGGCCGAGGGGAAGATCGTTTGCGGTGGTCATGCGAGGAGCCCGAAGGCGGGGAAGCAATCTCAGGCGGTTTGAGGCACAATCAGCACGAGATTGCTTTGCTTCGCGCGCAATGACAATGACAATGCAGATGATCCGCAAAAGACCTCGCCGGCGGGCCTTCCTCCTCTGCATCGCGGTGCTGTTCGCCGCAACCGCCGCGGTGGCCGGCGACGCCCCGCCGCCCGCCGATCCGGCGCCGGGCGAATTATTGATCGCCTCGGCGGCGCTCCAGGACCCGCGCTTCCATCACAGCGTCATTCTGCTGCTGCGCCACGACCGGACCGGAGCCTTCGGCATCGCCATCAACCATCCGCTGGGAGAGCGCCCGCTCGCCGCCCTGCTGGCAGGCACGGCCAGCCCCGACGGCAAGGGCGACGAGGACAGCGCGGTCGAGGGCATGATCCAGATCTTCCGGGGCGGTCCGGTGCAGCCGACATCGGGCTTTGTCATCCACAGCAGCGATTACCGCCGCCCCGAAACCCTTGCCGTCGGCGACGGGCTGGCGATGACCGCGAGCCGGGCAGTCCTCCTCGACATCGGCCATCACCAGGGTCCGGCGAAGACCCTGTTCGCGCTCGGCTATGCCGGATGGGGCGCGGGCCAGCTCGAAGCCGAGATCGCGCGCCGCGACTGGTTCACCGCGCCGGCGGAGCCCGACCTCGTCTTCGACGCCGAGCGCGCCACGCTATGGGAAAAGGCCCTCGCCCGCCGCACCCGCGAGCTGTGATCGCCCCCGGGAGCCCGCCCGCTACAGCGCCTTCAGCATCGCGTCGGCGCTGGACACCTCGACCTGGCTGGGCACCTGCTCGACGCTGAGCGACTTGACCGTGCCGTTATCGACCAGCATCGAATAGCGCTTCGAGCGGGTGCCGAGCCCGGCCCGGCTCAGGTCGATGTCGAGCCCGACCGCGCGGGCGAAATCGGCGCTGCCGTCGGCCAGCATCGTGACCTTGTCGCCGACATTCTGCGCCTTGGCCCAGGCACCCATCACGGCCTGGTCGTTGACCGCGATGCAGGCGATCGTGTCGATCCCCTTGGCCTTCAAGTCGGCCGCCTTCTCGACATAGCCCGGCAGGTGGCGCTGCGAGCAGGCCGGGGTAAAGGCGCCCGGCACCGCGAACAGCACGACCTTCTTGCCGCCGAAAAATTCGTCCGACGTGACGTCCTTGGGGCCTTCGGAGGTCACAACCTTGAGCGTCGTCGCCGGAATCTTGTCGCCAACCTGGATGGTCATGGGATGGTCCCTCCGAATCTGATGCCGCCGCGCGACCGCGACCGGTGCGGCCGGGAGCGGGAGGCGCCACCGATAGCATAGCCGGGCGCGCGCCGTAAACGCCGCGCCGCAGCCCGGCAGCACAGCGCTGGGCGCGGGCGCACCGGCGCTTGTGTCGAAAATGGCCTTTCTTTTTTCGCCGCGATCGTCCGGACCGGCTTATTCTGGGGGCGGAATTGATGCCGCGATCCCGCGGGCCGCATCGGCGACGATCTGCCGGTGGGGCGCGGTCGCGCAGCGGAGGCCGCGATGACAACGCTTGCCGGTCAACTTCTGGTCGCGATGCCGCAGATGCTGGACCCGCGCTTTGCCCGGTCGGTGGTGTATCTGTGCGCGCATAGCGAGGACGAGGGGGCGATGGGCCTAGTCGTCAACAAGCTCCTGGCCTCGCTCAGCATGGACGAGTTGTTCACCCATCTGAACCTCGAACCGAGCGCGGTCGGCCGCGCCCGCCCGGTCCATTTCGGGGGGCCCGTCGAGCCCGGACGCGGGTTTGTGCTGCACACCGCGGATTATCGCGAAGAGGCGACATTGATGGTCGGCGACCAGTTCGCGATCACCGCGACCTTGGACATCCTGCGCGCGATCGGCAAGGGCGGGGGGCCGCGCCGCAGCCTTTTGGCGCTCGGCTATGCCGGCTGGGCGCCGGGCCAGCTCGATGCCGAGATGCAGGCCAATGGCTGGCTCTCGGTCCCCGCCAATTCCGATCTCGTCTTCGATC
>DATCQF010000314.1:0-5361 GCA_036569735.1 Allostellaceae bacterium
GTCGAGACCCTCTATTGGGTGCGCGACATCGCCGAAAAGGGCCCGGGCTGGGTCACCGGGCAAGGCCGCAACGGGCGCCAGGGGATGCATAGCTTCTCGGTGTCGGGAAGGGTCAAGGAGCCCGGGGTCAAGCTCGCCCCGGCCGGCATCACCGCGCAACAGCTGATCGACGAATTCTGTGGCGGCATGGCAGACGGCCACACCTTCAAGGGCTACCTGCCGGGCGGCGCGTCGGGCGGCATATTGCCGGCATCGAAGGCCGACATCCCGCTCGATTTCGGGACGCTCGAAGGCGAGGGTTGTCTCATCGGTTCGGCGGCGGTCGTCGTTCTGTCGGACAAGGACGACATGAAGGACGTCGCGCTCAACCTCCTGCGCTTCTTCGAGGATGAGAGCTGCGGCCAATGCACGCCGTGCCGGGTCGGCACCGAAAAGGCGGTCGCGCTGATGAACGAGCCGCACTGGGACGAAGCGTTGCTCGCCGACCTCGCGCGCGTCATGGGCGACGCGTCGATCTGCGGGCTCGGGCAAGCCGCGATGAACCCGGTCAAGCTGGTTCTGAAGCATTTCCCGCAAGACCTGACAAAACGGGATTTGGCGTGATGCTTGCCTTTCTGACCGGCCCATCCCGTCTTCCGACCGACGAAACATTGGCCGAGGAATTGTCCTGCGAAGAGGTTGTCGAGATGGCCAACCTCACAACCGCGCAAACGGGTGTAGCCGGCACCATCTTCATCTCCACCGCGATGGGCGCGCACGGTCCCCGAGTGAAGTATTTCGTGCAGCCCGGCCGGACACAGCCGAGCTTTTCCGTATCGATTTCCGACACGCCAGCGGTCGTCGCCAATAGCCTGCCGGCCCGCACCGTTCGCCAGATATCTCCTCAGGTTATCGAGTGGGTATTGCGCAACAAAGACAGCCTGCTCGATTTCTGGCACCGCGGCGATACCTGGACGCAGCCGGAGGTCAACGACTTTATCCAGCGGCTGCTGCGCGTTTGAGAGGGAAGCCGAGATGACCGATCCGATCCGCTTTTTTCTCGATGGCGCCGAGGTCGAGGCCCTGCCGGGCGAGACGATCTGGCAGGTCGCGAACCGAGAGGGCGTCGAGATCCCGCATCTGTGCTGGCTGCCCAAGCCCGGCTACCGAGCCGACGGCAATTGCCGCGCCTGCATGGTCGAAGTGGAGGGCGAGCGGGTGCTCGCCGCCTCGTGCATCCGCGCGCCCACGCCGGGGATGAAGGTGCATTCGGCGAGCGAGCGGGCGAAAGCCTCGCGGAGCCTCGTCTTCGAGCTCCTGGTCGGCGACCAGCCCGACCGCGCGGCGGCGCACGACCCGGGTTCGCGGCTGTGGCAATGGGCCGACAAGCTCGAGGTCAGCGACAGCCGCTTCCCGCGGCGCGCGCCGGCGGCGCCCGACCGCAGCCATCCGGCGATGGCGGTGCAGCTCGACGCCTGCATCCAGTGCAACCTCTGCGTGCGGGCCTGCCGCGAGGTCCAGGTCAACGACGTGATCGGCATGGCCGGGCGCGGCCACAACGAAAAGATCGTCTTCGATTTCGACGATCCGATGGGCAATTCGACCTGCGTCGCCTGCGGCGAGTGCGTCCAGGCCTGCCCGACCGGCGCCTTGATGCCGGCGAGCCTGGTTGACGACAACGGCGTCTATAGCAACGCCCCCGACCGCCAGGTCGAGAGCGTGTGCCCCTATTGCGGCGTCGGCTGCCAGCTGATCTTCAAGATGAAGGACGACCGCATCGTCGCGGTCGAGGGCAAGGACGGGCCGGCCAACCACAACCGGCTCTGCGTCAAGGGCCGCTTCGGCTTCGATTATGTGCACCACCCCGACCGGCTGACCGAGCCGCTAATCCGTCGGGAAGGTGTCGCCAAGGACGATGTTGCGATCGATCCGGCGAACCCCTTCACCCATTTCCGCAAGGCCACCTGGGAGGAGGCGCTCGAGCGCGCCGCCACCGGCCTCGCGCTGATCCGCGACCGGGATGGGAAGCGCGCGCTCGCCGGGTTCGGCTCGGCCAAGGGCTCGAACGAGGAGGCCTACCTGTTCCAGAAGCTGGTGCGCACCGGTTTCGGCAGCAACAACGTCGATCACTGCACGCGGCTGTGCCACGCCTCCTCGGTTGCCGCCCTGATGGAGGGGATCGGCTCGGGCGCGGTCACCGCCCCCTTCACCGCCGCGGCCGATGCCGAGGTCATCATCATCATCGGCGCAAGACCCACGGAAAATCATCCGGTTGCGGCCACGTTCTTCAAGCAGGCTGCGAAGCGTGGGGCCAAGCTGTTCGTGATGGACCCGCGCGGCCAGGCGATGGCGCGCTATGCGACAAAGATGTTGCGCTTCAAGCCGGCGCGCGACGTCGCGATGCTCAACGCGATGCTGCACACGATCGTCGAGGAGGGTCTCTACGATCGCCAGTACGTCCAGGCGCACACCCAGGATTTCGCGGCATTGCAGGAGCACGTGCGCGACTACGCTCCGGAAAAGATGGCCGAAATCTGCGGTATCGACGCCCTGACCCTGCGCGAGGTGGCGCGGACCTACGCGCGCGCCAAATCGGCGATCATCTTCTGGGGGATGGGCATCTCGCAGCACATCCACGGCACCGACAACGCGCGCTGCCTGATCGCGCTGGCGCTGGTTACCGGGCAGATCGGCCGTCCCGGCACCGGGCTCCACCCGCTGCGCGGCCAGAACAACGTCCAGGGCGCCTCCGACGTCGCCCTCATTCCGATGTTCTATCCCGATTACCAGTCGGTCGAGAACCCGGCGGTGCGCGAGAGATTCGAGGCGCTGTGGGCGACGCCGCTCGACGACAAGCGCGGATTGACCGTCGTCGAGATCATGGACGCGGTGCATGCGGGCGAGATCAAGGGCATGTACATCATGGGCGAGAACCCGGCGATGTCCGACCCCGATGTCGAGCACGCGCGCGCGGCGCTCGCCCATCTCGAACACCTCGTCGTGCAGGACATCTTCCTGACCGAGACCGCGAAATACGCTGACGTCGTGCTGCCCGCCTCGGCCTGGCCGGAAAAGGACGGCACCGTCAGCAACACCAACCGGCAGGTCCAGATGGGGCGGGCCGCGCTGCCGCTCCCCGGCAATGCCAGGCTCGATTGGTGGATCATCCAGGAGATCGCGCGGCGCATCGGCCTCGAGTGGTCCTACACCCATCCGCGCGACGTCTTCGCCGAGATGAAACTGGCGATGCCGTCACTCAACAACATCACCTGGGAGCGCCTGCTGCGGGAGGATTCGGTGACCTACCCGTGCGACGCCGAGGATCGGCCGGGCAACGACATCGTCTTCGGCGCGGGTTTCCCGACCGCGTCCGGTCGCGGCCGCCTGGTGCCGGCCTCGATCATCCCGCCGGCCGAGGAGCCCGACGCCGAATTTCCGATGGTGCTGACCACCGGGCGCCAGCTCGAGCACTGGCACACCGGGGCGATGACCCGGCGCGCCACCATCCTCGACGAACTCGAGCCGGAAGCGGCGGCGAGCCTGGCGCCCGCCGAGCTGCGCCGGCTCGGCATCGCGGCCGGCGACCATATCCGGGTCACCACGCGGCGCGGCAGCATCCAACTGAAGGCGCGCAGCGACAGCGCGATCGCGCCCGGCATGGTGTTCATCCCGTTCTGCTATGCCGAGGCCGCCGCCAATGTGCTGACCAACCCGCAGCTCGACCCGTTCGGCAAGATCCCGGAATACAAATTCTGCGCCGCCCGGATCGAACCGGTCGCGCTGCCGGCCGCGGCGGCCGAGTAGCGAAGGCTGCGAGCCTAGGGTGACGGGATTGCCGCGTCGCTGCGCTCCTCGCGATGACATCCCCGTCGCTGTCATTGCGAGCCCCCGGGTCGGCGCTTTGCGCCGCCCAAGGACAGGCTCCGCAAAGCAATCTCGTGCCGCCGCGATTGCCTCTGCTCTTGTGCTGTTTCTGCTTGCCGGGTGCGCCGAGCCGCCGGCGGTGTCGCCGACGCCGTATGCCTGCGTGCTTCCGTCGGAACAGCGGATGCTGGTGGCCGAGCTGTTCTTCGGCCGCGACAAGGACGGAAGTCGCAAGGTCTCAGACGCCGAGTGGTCGGATTTCCTCGCCTCGGTCGTGACCCCGAACTTCCCCGATGGCCTCACCGTCTTTGACGGCTACGGCCAATGGCGCAATCCGGCTACCGGGGTGATCGGCCGTTCGCCGCGGGTTAAGATCGTGCTGGTCGCCGCCAAGCGGACCCCCGATCTCGGGGCGCGGCTGGCGGCGGTCATCGATGCCTACAAGACGCGCTTCAATCAGCAATCGGTCGGAATCATCACCCGCGATTCGTGCGCGAACTTCAATTAGGCGTCGGCGCGATCAGCGCCAAACCGGGAAAATACGTCCGATAGCGGCGGACGTCGCGGGTGATCAATTCGGCGCCGGCGACAAGCGCCTGAGCGCCGAGGAAGAAATCCGGCAGCACGCCGGTCCTGATGCCGCCGGCCGATCGGTAGCGCTGATATGCTTTGCCCGCGAGGAAAAGCGCAACGCGGGGGAGTGGCACGACAACTATCCGCAATCGGCCGATCATCGCTTCGAGGTCTTCATGCTCTTGATAGCCGATGGCCAACTCGGCATAGACGACATCGTTGATCGCCACCGCGCCCAAGCCTGCGGCCACTACCAGTTGCTGGCGCGACCAATCGGCCCAAACCGGATCATTCTCGACCACATCGATGAGAATATTGGTGTCGACGAAGATCATTCGTCGGGATCGCCCCGCACAAAGCGCATGAACTCATCGGTCGTCATACCTAGATCGAGGGTGCCACGGAGTTCAGCGAGAGCTTTCTCCATGCGCTTTCTCTCGCGATCTGCGCGAGTTTTTGTGTCCACACTCTGGTCGGCTTTCAGCACGATCCGCCCGTCGCCGTCATATTGGAACTCGACTTCCGAGCCGGGCTTCAGGCCGAGATGGTCACGGATGCGCTTGGGGATCGTCACCTGTCCCTTGCTCGTTATCCTCGGCATGGTAATACCTATGTCCCAACCGGTATTACCATATTACAAGGGGATGCGCGCGGTGCAAGGTTTTGCGACAATCGCCGGATGCTGCGGCGTGATCAATTGAGAGCCGGCTAAACGATGTCGCTGCCCTCGGGTTTGTGTCTGGTTACCGGCGCCACCGGGTTTGTCGGCTCGGCCGTCGCGCGGGCGCTGATCAAGGCCGGGCGCCCGGTGCGCGTGCTGGCCCGGCCCAGGAGCGACCGCCGCAATCTCGAAGGGCTCGCCGTCGAGATCGCGGAGGGTTCGCTCGAAGAACCGGAGAGGCTCGCCGCGGCGGTGGCGGGCTGCCGCTATCTGTTGCATGTCTG
>DATCQF010000315.1:0-5816 GCA_036569735.1 Allostellaceae bacterium
GACAATAGCGGCGCGGCGTCGACGGCCGGCCCCTCAAAGGCAAAGGCGACCGGCAGCAACACCTTGCCGCTTGCCTTGAGCGCGGCGGCGAGATCGCGGTCGGGATCATCCTCGGCGAGGCGCGTTAGCGCCTGTCGCAGGTTCGGGTCCTGCGTCTCGGTGAGGCCGCCGGCCGCGGTGCGGGCGGCGCTGCGCAGATCCTGCGAGATCGACTCCTCCGGCTCGGCGAACAACAGATCGAACGCGATGACCCGGGCGCCGGCCTCTTCGAGCCGCTCGACCGCCTTGGCGTAGAGGCGCCGGCTCAACGGCCAGCGCCCAAGCGCTTCCAGGCTGCGGTCGTCGACCAGGACGACGATGGTTTGCGGCTCCGCCGGCTGTACCCCGCGCAGCCGGAAGCGCAGATCGAGCGAGGCGGTCTCCAGGCCGCGGATCAACGCCGAATGCTGAACCGTCAGGAACAAGAGGATCCCCACGGCAACGCCGACGGCGAGCCCGACCTCGCGAACCCCCCTCCTCCAAGCGAAACCGGGTACCCCGGGCCAGGCGATTGCCGGCCAGCGCGCCACGGCCGGCTATCGGACGTCGGTGCGGGCGGTGACCGCGTCGAACTCCGCCTGGCTCCAGACCCGCGGCGAAACGGGATCGCGGCCGGTTTCGAGGCGGGCGCCCCAGCGCGGCGGGATCACCACGGCGCGTTGCGTCGCGGCGCTGGTCATCGCGACGCTGCCGCTCAGGACGCCGACCTGCATCGCGTTGGAAGAAGCCTCGACGAACCAGTCGGTCGAACGCGCCGCCGCCGTGCCGACCGCGGTCGAGACCTCGAAGCTCGCCGGCCGGTCGACCGGGGCAACCACCGCGCGCAGCAGCCCCTGGCCGAGCGACAGCTTGGCCTCCTGGCGCTGTCCGGCGCCGTCCACGCCATAGGCGGCGATCGTCATCCGCGTGCCGGAAGCCACCGACACCACCGAGCCGTCGGTCATCCGCAGCTTCAATTTGCCGTCGGCGGGGACATCGACGGTGTCGCCGACCTGAACCGGCTGGCCGAGCTTGGCGGCGTTGCGGGCCCCGCCGCTCAGGACGACACAGGCGCCGTTCAACCCGACCACCGTGCCGGCCGGCGCCGCCAGTGCGACGGACGCGGACAAGATCAGCAGCGCCGCCCCGATTAGCAAATGACGCAGCGCGCGCGGGATGATCGTTGTCTCGGGGCTGAACATATCGCGCTCCTTGTCAGCGTTCCGAAAACAACGGCCGCCCGATCGTATCGGGAAAGAGGTAATCAAGAGACAGGTGAAGCTGCGCGATGACACCGGCACCGGCCGCGGTGGCGCGGGTCGCCGGCACCAGCGCCGCGAGATGGAATTCCCACCCTTCGCCGGCATAGCTGACGCCCGGCGAGAACATCACGGTAGTCGGCGCCCCGAAGCTGCGCCCTGCCGGCAGCCCGATCGACACCTCGGTCATCGGCGTCAACCCGCGGATGATCTCGGGAAGCTCGAAACTGTTCACCTTCGATTGCAGATAAGGGATCGAGTATTCGACGACGAAGCCGAGGTTCACCCGATCGCCGCGAGGCGGCGCGTCGGCGAACTGGTAGCCGGCCTGCCCGGTGACCGCGAGCGGTCGCAGATAGCCGATGTCGAGGTCCCCGAGTCCCTTGCCGAAATAGACCCGCGGCTCGGTTGCACCCTTGGGGGACGCGCCGATGCGCTGCGCTCCGGTGGCGAATTCGCGATCGAGGCCGAGCGTCAGCAGAAACTCGTGCGGCTGGCTGTCGATGGCCAGGTACTTGATCTCGGCCTCGAAATTCGTCCAGCCCTGCAATTGGCTCCGGCCGACCCGGTCGATCCGCATCCAGGTATCTTTCACGGTGATGCCGAGGCGCTCGGTGATCGTCTTGCTGTAAACCGCAGCAAAGTTGCTGGCCCGTTCGGGTGCTCCGATAGGCCCACCGGCTAGCGGTACGGTCCACCCCCAGTTGTAGAATTCGTCACCGGGGGCGATCTGGGGCAACACCGCGGTTGCCGGAAACAGTCGGTCGCCGGCCGCCGTGTAGGCGAGCGTGCCGCGCGGAAACCCGCAAAGCCCTAGGACCACAGCCGCAGCAATGGCCAGTGCGCCCGCTCCCCACCGCACCACCGGCCCCGCCACATGCGTCATTGCAATCGCTCCCCTGTCCCCTTGTTAACCATGGCATATTTTGTATCGTCGCGTAACAAGGCTGCGCGACCCCGGGGACGATCGGCTCCGACCGCGCGCGCCGCGCCCAAAAAGCCCGGCAAACGCCGCCGCGGGCTCGGCGCTTCGCGAAGCAACCTCACGCGAATCGACATGCACCGGCGAATCTCCAGTTCGGCGAAGGTTTGCTTAGGCGCAGCGCTAAATGCGAATAAGATTGCAGCCATGAACGTGGGGAGGGGCCAGCGCGCCGAACGCCGGCTGGCGGCGATACTGGCGGCCGATGTCGCCGGCTACTCGCGGCTGATGGGGGCCGACGAGGAGGGGACGCTCGCCGCGCTGAAGGAAATTCGGGCCGAATTGGGCGACCCGAAGATCGCCGAGCACCGCGGGCGCATCGTCAAGACCACCGGCGACGGCATGCTGGTCGAGTTCGCCAGCGTCGTCGACGCGGTGCGCTTTGCTGTCGAGGTGCAGCGCGCGATGGCCGAGCGCAACGCCGACGTCGAGCCGCATCGGCGGCTCGAGTTCCGCATCGGCATCAATCTCGGCGACATCATCAGCGACGACAACGACATCTATGGCGACGGGGTCAATGTCGCCGCTCGCCTCGAAGCCCTCGCCGAACCGGGCGGCATCTGCGTGTCGGGGACGGTGCACGACCATGTCCGCGACAAGCTCGATGTCGCCTTCGACGACATGGGCGAGCAGCAGGTCAAGAACATCGCGCGGCCGGTGCATGTCTATCGCATCCACATCGATGCGGGGATCGCACCGGCGAAAGCGCCGCTGGCGCTGCCCGACAAGCCGTCGCTCGCCGTGCTGCCGTTCCAGAACATGTCGGGCGACGCCGAGCAGGAATATTTCGCCGACGGCATCGTCGAGGACATCACGACGGCGGTCGCGCGGCTGCCGTGGCTGTTCGTCATCGCGCGCAATTCAAGTTTCACCTACAAGGGCAGAGCGGTCGACGTAAAACAGGTCGGCCGCGAGCTGGGCGTACGCTATGTGCTCGAAGGCTCGGTGCGCAAGGCCGCCAACCGGGTGCGCATCACCGGCCAGCTGATCGACACGATGACCGGCTCGCACATCTGGGCCGACCGCTTCGACGGCGCCCTCGACGACATCTTCGAGTTGCAGGACCAGGTGGCGTCGAGCGTCGCCGGCGCGATCGAGCCGAAACTGCGCGGCGCCGAGATCGAACGTGCGGCGAGGAAGCCGACCGAGAGCCTCGATGCCTATGATTTTTACCTGCGTGGGCTCGCGCTGGCGCACAAGTGGATGCTCGACACCAACAACGAGGCGATACGGCTGTTGCGCAGCGCGCTCGCAATCGACCCGGCCTATGCTCCCGCCGCGGCGCTGATCGGCTGGTGCCGCATGGTGCACAGCAATCAGGATTGGGGGCCATTCGCGCCCGGCGAGATCGCGGAAGCGCTCGACCTGGCCAGACGGGTGATCGAGACCGGCAAGGAGGACCCTGATGCGCTCTGGATGGCCGGGTACAGCCTGGTCTACTTCGGTGGCGACCACGCAACGGGGTTGCGGGTGATCGAGCGCTCCCTGATGCTCAACCCCAATTCGGCCCTCGCCTGGTCCGCAAGCGGCTGGGCCAATGTCCATTGGGGCCGGCATGGCCCGGCCTGCGAGGGCTTTATGCGGGCTCTGCGATTGAGCCCGGTCGACCCGGTTGCCCACCTGTTCAAAGGCGGGCTGGCGCTCGCACACATGGCCGCCGGGCGTTTCGACGAAGCGATGGAATGGGTCGATCAGGCATTATCCGAACAGCCGAGGCTGGTTTTCGCCACCCGCATCAAGTTGACGCTGTGCGGTCATCTGGGGCGCTCGGCCGAAGCCCGCGAGTTCCTTGGACGCCTGCTCGAGCTTCAGCCTGGCCTGACCATCGCTCGCTATCGCGCCTTCGCCGCCCCTTTTGTGGCCCCCGCAACAATCGCCATCTACGCCGAAGGTCTGCGCAAGGCGGGTCTGCCTGAAGAGTGAGGCCCGGGTCGTGTTCGCGTACCGGCATCGGGTGCTAGTTGAAAAGCCACGGAACGATGAACTTTTTCGGCGCTTGCGCGTTACGCGAGTGCACCCACTGGGGCCATAGCGATAAGGGAGGCCGAGGATGAAATCTTTGCTGGCGGCAGGCGCGCTCTCCGTTGTCGTGGCGCTGAGCCTCTCCTCGTGCCTGTATCCGCCGCCGCCGCCCTACGCAGCTGCGCCCTTCGTGGCGCCGGCCCCGGGCCCCTATGTCGTGCCGGCGCCGCTCCCGCCGCCCGTCGTGTACCGCCACTGCGCTCCGGGCTGGCATTGGGTGCGCGGCCATCACGGCCGGTATGGGCGATGGGTCCGGGGACATTGCGCGCCGACCCGATACCGCTAGCAATAGCGAACGCAGGCTGGCTGACCGGCGGACGGTAAGCGGCGGTCGCCAAGCGGCAATATTTACCAACCATCGCGCCGCCCCCACCAAACCGCCCACACCGGCGAAGGCCGGTGCCCATTGCGGGATGGGTCCCGGCCTTCGCCGGGATGGGCGGGATATCTTGTTGCTCCCAATCACTCCGTCAAGTTTGGGTACGGGTCGTCCCAATGCGGATTTTCGCGTTCGATCAGGTTGATCTTCCAGTCACGCTGCCACTCCTTGAGTTGCTTTTCGCGCCGCAGCGCCATGTCGGCGGATTGATGAGCCTCGAACTAAACGAGCCGGTCGATGTGGTAGCGCCTGGTAAAGCCCGGGACGATCTTGTTCTTGTGTTCCCAAACCCGCCGCATGAGGTCGGATGTCGTTCCGATATAGAGGGTACCGTAGGGTTTGCTGGCGAGCAGATAGACGTAGAACATCGAACTTGCCGCCGAAAAGGGTCCCGGCCTTCGCCGGGATGGGCGGAATAACTCACTCCGCCGCGTTGCGTCCCCCATAGCGCCGCACCCTGAGGTCGGCCTGTTCCTTGTGGCCCCAGAAGCGTTCGATCGCGCATAGCCGGCTGCAATATTCGCCGACCATCGCGCTCGCCTCGGCGGTCCTCACCTCCTGGTAGGTGCAGGTCTTCAAGAACTTGCCGACCCAGAGGCCGCCGGTATAGCGCGCCGCGCCCTTGGTCGGCAGGGTGTGGTTGGTGCCGATCACCTTGTCGCCATAGGAGACACTGGTCTCCGGGCCGAGGAAGAGGGCGCCGTAATTCTGGAGGCGATCGAGCCAGCGCCGTGGCTCGCGACACAAGATTTCGACGTGCTCGGCGGCGATGCGGTCGGCTTCCGCGACCATCTCATCGTCGTCGGCGCAGAGGATCACCTCGCCGTAGTCGCGCCACGCCACCCCGGCCACGTCGGCGGTCGGCAGCACGGTCAGCTGGCGGGCGATTTCGGCGACCGTGTCGTGCGCGAGCTTTTCCGATGTCGTCAGCAGGGTGGCCGGCGAGGTCGGCCCGTGCTCGGCCTGGCCGAGGAGGTCGGTCGCGCACATCTCGGCGTCCGCGCTGTCGTCGGCGATGACCAGCACCTCGGTCGGCCCGGCGAAGAGGTCGATGCCGACCTTGCCGTAGAGCTGGCGCTTCGCTTCGGCGACATAGGCGTTGCCCGGCCCGACCAGCATGTCGACCGGCCGGAACGTGTCGGTGCCGAGCGCCATC
>DATCQF010000316.1:0-3002 GCA_036569735.1 Allostellaceae bacterium
CCCGTGGCTTCGCCGCGGGTCCCTCCCTCCCCCGCTTGCGGGGGAGGGTTTAGCGGCGCGCCGTCAGCTCCCTCCCCCGCAGGCGGGGGAGGGTTGGGGTGGGGGCATGGCGCCGCTCGTACGTGCTCGCGCGGGTGGAATTGAGAAATTTCCCGCAGTTCGGCCATTTTCGCCGCGCCGATTTCCTGCTCGCCGAGGGGGTCGATCACCTCAATCATGGCGGCTACGGCGCGACGCCGCGCAGCGTGCTCGACGGCGCGCGCGCATGGCAGCAGGCGATGGAGGCCGACCCCAGCACTTTCTTTCGCCGCGACCTGGCGGGCCTCCTCCGCAGGGCGGCTGATCGGGTTGCCGCTTTTTTGGGCGGACGGGGCGAGGATTGGGCATTTGTCGAGAATGCGACCTCCGGGCTCAACGCGGTCATCGCCTCGCTCGCGCTGGGCCCGGGCGACGAACTCCTGTGTTTGTCGCAGGTCTATGGCGCGATCGGCAACGCGCTCAGCTACCATGCCGGGCGAAGTGGGGCGCGGCTCGTCCAAGTCGACGTGCCGGTGCCGTTTGTCGATCCCGCACCGCTCTTGGAGGCGCTTGCAGCGGCGATCGGGCCGCGGAGCCGCCTTGCCGTATTCGACCACATCACCTCGGCCGGCGCGGTCGTGCTGCCGATCCGCGAGATGGCGGCGCTGTGCCATCGCCGCGGGGTGCCGGTCGCCATCGACGGAGCGCATGCGCCGGGCCAGATCGCGCTCGACGTGCCCCGGCTCGGGGTCGACTGGTATGTCGGCAATCTGCACAAATGGGCGTTTGCCGCGAAAGGCACGGCGGTCATCTGGTGCGCGCCCGAGCATCAGAAGGCGCTGCATCCGCGATCTCGCACGCTCTCGGCCACGGTTTTCCCGCCGAGTTCGACTACACCGGCACGCGCGACAATTCGGCCTGGCTCGCCGTCCCGGCGGCGCTCGATTATATCGATGGCCTGGGCGCCGAGGCGCTGCGCGCCCATAACGCCGCTCTGGCGCGCGAGGCCGGGGCGATGCTGACCCTGGCCTGGGACAGCGAGGCGGCTGCCGCCCCGGGATTCTGCGCGTCGATGGTCTCGGTCAGACTGCCGGTCAGCTTTCTCGGCGGGGCCGGGGATGACCGCGACGCGTCCCGCACCCTCGCCGCGTGGCTCAGCGAGGAGCACGGCATCACGGCCGGGATCATGGTGCTCGACGGTGGGTTATGGGTCCGCGTTTCGGCGCAAATCTACAACGAGATCGGCGATTATGAGCGTCTCGCCGCGATCGGCAAGACGCTCGGCGGCAAGGTTCTTATCCGCTGATCAGACGCCCGCGCGCGCGGTAATCATGAGCCCGAGCGGCACAGCGACCATCAGGACGGTGACGATGACGGCGAGCAGGCGCTCGCTACGGCTCCATCGTTTCCAGTCGGCAACCAAATCACGCATCGGTCATACCCCTGCGGCCACCTCGCCGCGCCTTGCCGTTCGTTGTAGCCGAAAGCCGCTAAGGCCTGGTTAACGGGCCCTGACCGCTATTTATTCCTGCAAGCCCCGCGCCAGCGTCATCCCTTTGCCTTGTCGTATGCCAAAGGCTCCGCCATCATGGTCGGGCAGATTGTCGCGGCAAGGCGCCCCCGCGCTTTTGAGCCGCCAACCACAAGCATCAGGGGAGGTCGCCGTGCCCGCTTACGTGATGCTCGCGAACTGGACCGACCAGGGCGCCCGGCAGGTCAAGGACTCGCCGAAACGGCTCGACGCGGCCAAGAAGGCGCTCGTCGAGATGGGCGGCGAGTTCAAGACGCTCTACATGACGATGGGCGATTATGACGTGATCGTCATCTACGAGGCGCCCGACGACGCCGTCGCGGCCCGGTTCACGCTGCTGCTCGCGCAGATGGGATCGGTGCGGACGCGGACCTTGAAGGCGTTTCCCGAGGCCGCCTATCGCGAGATCATCAACTCGCTCGGCTGAGGAGCCAGGCCTGGCAAGGAGAGTCGGAGATGCCGGGGATGCCGACCAAGACCCGCCGGTTGCGCGAACTGATCGCCGGCGGCGAGTTTCTCTATATGCCGTCGGCGGCGACCCCGCTCGAAGGCAAGCTCGCGGAGGCGATGGGGACGCCGCTGGTCTATACCGGCGGCTATGTCAGCGGCGCCTCGCGCGCCATCTCCGAGCCGTTACTGACGATGGACGAGCAGGTGCGGATCGCCGGCGAGGTGGCCCGCGCGGTCGGTGTGCCGCTCGTTGCCGACGCCGGCGCCGGGTTTGGCGAGCCGCTGCATACGATGCGCACGGTGCGCGAGTTCGCCGCCGCCGGGGTCGCCGGGATCCACATCGAGGACCAGCTCTACCCGAAGCGGGCGCATTACCACGCCTATCAGGTGCACGCGATCCCGCTCCCCGACTTTGTCGCCAAGATCAAATACGCCTGCCTGCAGCGCGACGAGACCGACCCCGATTTCGTCATCATCGCGCGCTCCGACACGTGCCGCGAGTTCGGCCTCGACGAGGCGATCGGGCGGATCAACGCGGCTGCCGAGGTCGGCGCCGATCTGGGCCTGGTATTCCCGCGCAGCCGCGAGGAGGCCGAAGCCGCGCCGCGCCTTGCGTCCGTGCCGCTTGTCTGGGTGCAGAGCCGCGGCAATCGCGACGGGCGGCCGATCCTCTCGCTCGGCGATTTGAAGAGGATGGGCTACCGGGGCTGCATCGACGCGCAGATCCTGATCGGCGCCGCGCTCCATGGGATGAAACGGGCATTGTCCGAGATCATCGAGACCGGCTCCTACAGCGGGCTCAGCGACACCGAGTTCGTGGCGTTGCGCCAGGAAATCGAGGATCTGATCGGGCTCGACGCCTATTACCGGATCGAGGCCGAGACCGTCGAACCGGCCGGGCTGAGCGGCTGCTGACCGATTAATGTGGGTAGGCACGCGGCGCGCCAAGCATTCCGTCATGGCAACGATAAAATCGCCACATTCACATCATATGGTGCAGCCG
>DATCQF010000317.1:0-2303 GCA_036569735.1 Allostellaceae bacterium
GGTCAACGGCACCCATGCGCCGATTCCCGCCGTTCGCGGGGCCTCGAATGGAACCACTAGTTGCGACCCCGAACCGCGCGGTCCATCACCCGCGGCACTACAAGGTGTGAGCGCGTGCATCGCCGAGGTCGACCGGTGCTCGGCGCCGCCGATCGCAGATAAGCGTCTTCGGAGGCGAATCCAGTGGCATCTAAGAATCCAGCGGCATCTAAATTGAGTGTTCCGTACTGGCTCAGACACCGGGAAGCGCGCTTCCCAGGTCGAGGATATCGAGCCAACCCACTATAGAGCCGCGGCGCGCTCCATTTGCCTATCTTCGATTATCCCGAGTTACGCCGCGCGCCAACCGCGAAGCGCGGGTAGGCCGCCTCCGCATTCGAGGCGGCGAAACGCGAGGACGCCGCCACGGCGCTCGAGCCGGCGCAGTAATCGCCGCGACTGGCGTCTGCCCGCCGCCGCTGGGCGAGGCGATCCAGGCCCGGCCCTCCTCCGCATCGAGGCGGGTGAAGACGCGCACTTCGCTGGCGATCAGAAAGCGTAGCGCGTTGACCGTATGCCGGACCCAGCCGGTATCGGTCACGACGGCGATCCGTTCCCACTGCGGCAGATGGTCGATGGCGATATCGAGATCGCCCCACCCGGCGCCCGGAAACCGGGAGCCGATCTCATAATACAGCCGGATCTTGCCGTGCCTCTTGAGCGAGGCCTCCATCGCCGGCCGCAAGACATCGTCGCACTCTTCGTTGGTGACCCGCCCTGTCGCGACGATACCGACGACGTTATCGGGCAGCTCCTTGATGATTTCGATCATGAGGCGCCCCTGTCCCAACACCATTTTAATTGGTTCGATACCCGCCGGCTCAGGCCGGCGGGTATCGCAGTTGTCTCTCAGCCGTCGGATCAGAAGTTGACGCGGAACCGGCTGATCACACCGTTGACGTCGCCCTTCAGATTGCTGAGGACCAGCCGGTGGCCGTGGAAATACTCGAGCCGATATCGGCGAACGGCACCGGGTTCCAGATCAGGTTGAGCTCGGTGCTGATCAGTTCCTTGTTCGTGCCGCACCCGCCGGTGCCGGCCAGCGCCGCCGCCGAGCGCGCCACGCAGACAAAGCCGGCCGCGACATTCCCCACGTTGCTGATGTCGTGGTGCAGGATGCCGGCGCTGATGTTGGACCGCAGCGTGGGCGTCCAGCGGTGCTGGTAGCCGGCGTTACCGCCCCACATGATCGTCGACTTGGAGATGATGTTCGCCGCCGCCGCCGCGCTCGCCGGCGCCGGAGCCGCTGGGTAGTTGGTGACAAGCGCGAAGTCGGTGCTGTTGCCGCCCATGTAGCGGCCGATGCCGTCGCCATAGACGAACTGCCAAGTGATGTCGTCCCTCGCCCAGCCGAACCAGCCGGGCTTGACGTCGCCGCTGAAGTGGACGCCGTAGCCGGTGTATTGCCGGTCGATGAACGCTCCGTCCTTGATCTCCAGTGTCGGTCTGAGGACGGCGCTGAAATCCATGTGGCCCCAGGGCTGCGGGATGTACCAGGCCATCGTCAGGTCGGGCGCCGGCGACTTGAACGGGTTGACGCCACCGGCGACGCCGCAGCCGGTAAGCCCGACACCGCAAGTAGCGTCGGAGGCGAATTGCCCGGCCATGGTCCAGCCATCGGTCTCCGGGGCTTCGGCCGACACCGACCAGGCGCCGGGGATGCCCCAGCCGGCCAGCGGCATCGTGTAGCGGATCTGGGTGATGCGGGTGACGCCCGGATCGCCGACGTTGCCGCCGAAGTTGATGTTGTCGGTGCTGGCGTCGGGATCGGCGAAGTTCGAATTGGCCTGGCCGCCGAGCAACCCGCCGAGGGTGGCATAGGCAAAGCGCAGCCGGGGCACGAGGTTGTCGGTCGAGAGCCCCGCGTTGTTGCCGGGCACGAACTGGTTGCCGTTGGCCCAGTCGAACTCCATGAAGGTCCGCGACTCGCCCCAGGCGGTCGGGGTGCGGGTCTCGAAATTGACCTTGGACTGCTGCGGCGAGATGAAGGTGATGCTGCCGCTGCGCGAACGCGCCGCGTTGGTCGCTTTCGGGAAGACCCCGGCGACGGCGGGTGCAAAGTGGACGTGCAGCGGCGCTGAATTCAGTGCGCCGTTATTGCCGAAATTCGTCGTGGTATTCGTCGTCTGGTTGGGATTGCCGCCGTTGAAGAAGTACATGACGTTGACGGTGATCGCGCCGCCGACCCGGATCGAGGTGTCGGTGCCCGGGATCAGGAAGGAGCGCGGGAAGCTGCCGCCCACCGTCTGCACGCCGACCGGGCC
>DATCQF010000318.1:0-1919 GCA_036569735.1 Allostellaceae bacterium
AGGGTGGTCAGCTGGAGGGAGAGGCCGGGGCGTTCGTCGCCGGCAGCGCGCCGGTGGCGTGCCACCGCTGCAGATCGGCTGATGTGCCGATCCAGACCGAGCGGTCGACCGGGCCCACGATTCCGGCGACCCGGCCGGCCGGGGTGTATTGGTGGAAATCGTAGGGCCGGTCCGCGCCGCTCCACGCCGACGCACGGCCGGGCGGCAGGCGCGGCGCGCGCTCGACCAGGGTCGAATAGTGCCCCGGCGCATTGCCGCGCGGGTAGGCCGGCAGCATCAAGGGCCAGCGCGACAGCTCCGGACTTGCCTGGCCCAGCTGCGCGTACCCGTAATAGATCAGGGGATCGCGCCTGGCGCTGTCGGCGACCGCGAGGCCCAAAGCGACCACGGCAGGGGCTGTGGCGGCGCTTTCCCAATCGATCATCGCCGGCTGTCCCGCCCCGAGATCGGTCACGTCGAGGAAATGGTCGGCCTGGTCGTCGGCATCCGCGGTGTCGATAAAGTGGTAGGGCACGGCCAGCACGCCGGCCTTGACGGCGCCGTCCCGGTTGCGCTCGAAGGCCGGATCGACAAAGGCCGCGCCCTGCGTCGCCTTGATGAAGGCGAGTGCGATCCCGGCGCTCGCCACCGCCGGCCAGTCGATTGCACCGTTGTGATGCGACACGTCGATGACGCCATCGAAAACGATGGCGGGGAGCATGCACTCAGTCATGGCTATTTCCGATCCTGCTTCTGGACGAGTTCGGTGCGCAGGTCGCCGATCCCCTGCATGACACGGCCGAGCGCGGCGCGCATCTCGACCTGGAACAGCCGGTCATCGCTGCGGCGCTCGTCGAGCTGACGCTCGGCGACGGTGAGGCGCGCCTCGTGCCCGGCCAGCACGACGCGGAACTCGGAGTGCTGAAGCTCAAGTTCGGCGCGCAGCGTCAGATAGGCGGCGAGAAGGCCGCCGCCGACCGTGCTGACGACAATCACCGCCTGCACCAGATGGCCGAGATGGATGTCGGGCGTAAAATGCGGATTGATCATCGCTCCAAGCCCGGCCGAAGCGCGACCGGAGACATCCGGGCGCTCTTCTTGCGTTGCACTCGTTACAGGAGGCGTTTGCGGGCTCGTCACAGGCGGTGTCACAGGGTGCCGGTGAGAGACCAGGCGAGGTTCGCGAGGGTCGCGTCGGGCGCGGCGGGTGCAATGATGGTCAGCACATCGCCGCCGGCGACGCTGGTGGCCGTGGCCATCGTAAAGGTCGCGCTCGTCGCGCCGGCGGCGAAGTCCATCGTGCCGACCGCCGCCCCGTTCTTGGCGATGGCAAAGCTGGCGGCGGCGGTGGCCGCGGTGCCGGCGGTCCCAAAGCTGCCGGCGAGCCCGGCGGGGAAGGTGGCCGGCGTCGCAAAGATAAAGCGCTCGATCACCTGGCTGGCGCCGGGGGTGCCCGCAAACGAGCCGGAAACATAGCCCCGAGCCACCACCGCGCCGGAGCCGGTCAGGGTGTAGCTGGTCGGTGTCAGCCCCGACAAATCCTGCAGCGCCTGCCCGAAGATGTTGAAGCCCGGCAGTTTCACGTGGATCTTCTGGCCGGCGAAAGCTCGCCGGATAGCGGTAGCGGAACAGCGAGGGGTCGCTCGGGCCGAAGCGCGCGAAATTGGCGCCGCTCGAATGGGCGCCGATCGGCGTGCCGTAAACCCCGCGGCGCAGATAGGTCAGGTCGTATTTGTGGGCGGCGGTGAGGGTTGCGGTCTGATAGCTGACCAGCTCGCCGTCGCAATAGCACAGCGTGACGAAATTATCGGCGTCAGCGGTCGTCCCCGACAGCATCTGCCCCTGGCTCTCGGAGAGATCGACCGACAGCGTATCGGCGGTGTCGGGGTCGGCGTGGCTCGCCAGCGTCGCGCTCAGCACCCCCTGACGGCCGCCGCGAT
>DATCQF010000319.1:0-3332 GCA_036569735.1 Allostellaceae bacterium
GGGTCACTCCTTCGGGTTGCAACGCGGCTTGTCCGCGGGGCGCGCCTCGCGACGGTCGGCGAGGATCGCCAGGATCCGATCGGCGGCGGCGCGGCTCGGCGACATGCCGTCCGCGCGCAGCCGCCGCACCGCCTCATCATATCCTGCCAAATGCGCGCTGCGAACCCGTTCATCCCGGATCAGGAGCGCGAGCGCGGCGGCGAGCGGCTCCGGGGCGCAGGCGCCGCGCAAATGCTCGGCAACGAGCGGCCGGTCGAGCAGCAGGTTGACCAGATTGACCTGGCGTACCTTGAGGACACGGTCGAGCAGCGCCTCGGTCAGCGGGTTGAGGCGATAGGCGATCACCATCGGGACCCTGGCAATCGCCAATTCGAGCGCGACCGTTCCCGAGGCGGCGAGCGCGGCCCGGCTCGCGGCAAAGGCGTCGTATTTGTCGGTGCTGCCGCGCAGCACGACCGGGCGGCCCGGCCAATCGCGCACGCCCGCCGCCACCGCAGCGGCAACCGTCGCGACCGTGGGCACCGCGACCCGAAACGGCCCGACCAGGGTTTCGAGGTGGCCGAGCGCCGCGCCGAACACCGGCATCAGGCGGCGCACCTCGCCGCCGCGGCTCCCCGGCAGGACGCTGATCACCAGTTCATTGTCGGCGATCGCGTGCATGGCGCGAAACCGTGCCGCGTCGCCCCCATCGGCGCCGCTTTCCGTGACCGGATGGCCGACATGGCTGGCGGCGAGGCCTACCGCCTCGAAATAGGGCGGCTCGAACGGCAACAGGGTCAGGAGATGGTCGTACCAGCGCGCCATCCGCCGGGCGCGGCCGGCCCGCCAGGCCCATACCATCGGCGCGACGTAATGAATGAGCGGCATTGATTCGCCGTGGCGGCGCAGCCGCTGCGCAATGCGCCAGCTGAACCCCGAGCTGTCGATGGTGACGACGGCGTCGGGCTTGAGGGCGCGGATCGCGGCCACGGTCTGGCGCACCCGGCGCAGGATCAACGGCGCCCGCGGCAGCACCTCGGCCACCCCCGCCACCGCGAGATCGCTTAGCGGGACGAGGCTCACGAGCCCCTGCGCCGCCATCTCCTCGCCGCCGATCCCGGCGATCCGCAAGCGCCCGGCGGTGCGCTCGCGCAACGCCGCGATCAGCGCCCCGCCCAGCGCATCGCCCGAGGGCTCGCCCGCGATGATGAAGAGGAACGGCGGGGGTTCGCTGGAGTCTGGCAGCGGCACATTGCGTCCTTCGAGACGCACCCCTGCGGGGCGCTCCTCAGGATGACGAGTATTGGTGTATGGCATTAAAGACGAGTATTTGTTTGTGGCATTAAAGTATTTTCGTCATCCTGAGGGACCGCGAAGCGGCCGTCTCGAAGGACGCAGGGTGCTTGTCCAAAATCCCCGTCAAGCATCGGCCGGCGGCACGCCGACCACAAAGAGGCCGGCTGTATCGGCCAGGCGAATGACCTCGTCGCGCTCGAGGACGAGGGTCGCGCCGGCTTCGCCGGCGATGCCGCGCAGCCCGCTGGCCTCGGCGAGGATCACGGTCTGCGGGCCGATCGTCGGCCGGTCGGCGCGCCTTTCCTGGCCCGGCTTCTCGGCCTTCACGAGCACCCCGCCCGGGCCGTCGCGGCGCAGATCGGCGCAGCGGCGCAGCAACCCGTCGGTGCCCTCGATCGCCTCGACCCCGAGGACGAAGCCCTGCTGCACGACCACCGCCTGACCGATGTCGAGCGCGCCGATCGCCCGGGCGAGTCGCATGCCGTGCGCGATGTCGGCAGCGGCGGCGGCGTCGGGGCGGAATTGCCCGAGCGGGCCTTCGGGCAAGGCCGCGTGGTCGAGCAGCTGATCGGCGCCGATGACGCGGAAGCCCTCGCGCTCGAGCTCCCGGACGACCGCCCGGAGCAGCCCGTCATCGCCAAGCGCGCGATAGCCGACCCGGGCGAAAAACTTGGTCGCGCGCCAATCGGGGCGCAGCGCGGCGAGCGAGGGGCGGCGCACTCCGCCGGCGAGCACCAATTCCGTGACGGCGTTGGCGCGCAACAGGTCGAGACCGCTTGCGGCGCCGCCGATGCGGCACCAGGCATGCGGCACGGTCCCGACAATCGCGCGGTCGGCTTCCCCTTCGAGCGCGAGGACGAACACCTCGCGCCCCTTGGCGAGGCAGCTTTCGATGATTTGGCGAGGCAGCCCGCCGCTGCCCGCGATGATGCCCAATGGGCCCTGGGATGCGCTCCGGGGCGGCCCCTCGGCCGGAGCCTCGCGCCTAGCCGCCATTCGCCCCATTCGGCTGGCAGATCGCGCGGCTCGAATCGGCGCGGATAAAGGCGATGATGTCGTCCACCGGGCTGATCCCGCCAAAGCGCTCGGCCGCCTCGTTGACCCGGTCGTTCAGCGTGCCGCCATCCGAGAACAGGAACTGGTAGGCGCGGCGCAGCCCCTGGATCTCGTCGCGGCTGAACCCGCGGCGCTGCATTCCGATGATGTTGAGGCCGGTGAGGCGGGCCCGGTTGCCCATCACCTGAGCGTAGGGAATGACGTCGCGCTCGACCCCGGACATGCCGCCGATCATCGCGTGCCGGCCGATCCGCACGAATTGATGAACCGCGCACAGCCCGCCGAGCAGAGCGTAATCCCCGATCACGACATGGCCGGCAAGCGTCGCGTTGTTGGCCATGATCACGTGATCGGCGATCTGGCAGTCATGCGCGACATGCGCGCCGATCATCAAGAGGCAATCGTCGCCGACCCGGGTGACCATGCCGCCGCCGGCGGTGCCGGGGTTGATCGTGACATATTCGCGGATCGTGGTGTCGCGGCCGATGACGAGCGAGGATGCCTCGCCCTGGTACTTCAAATCCTGCGGCTCCAGCCCGATCGAGGCGAACGGGAAGATGCGCGTGGCCTCGCCGATCGTGGTGCGCCCCTCGATGACGACATGCGCGGCGAGCCTCACCCCGGCGCCGAGCACGACATCCTCGCCGATCACGCAATAAGGGCCGATCACAACGTCGTCGGCCACCCTCGCGGCGGGCGCCACGATCGCGGTCGGGTGAATTTGCGGCATGCCGGGCCTAGTCGTTCATGATCATCGCGGCGAACACCGCTTCCGCCATCAGCTGGCCGCGCACCTCTGCGCGACCTTCGAATTTCCAGACATTGCCGCGATGGCGCAGCTTCACGACATGGACATGGAGAACGTCGCCGGGGAACACCGGCCGGCGAAAGCGCGCGTTGTCGACGCTCATGAAATAGACCAGCTTGCCTTCCGCCTGCGGTCCCAGCGTATGGACGACGAGCACCGCGGCGGTCTGCGCCATCGCCTCGATGATCAAGAC
>DATCQF010000320.1:0-6028 GCA_036569735.1 Allostellaceae bacterium
CTCCTCAATCATCCGGCGGTTAGATTAGCCCGGCCAGCGAACGCTGCCGAGCATCAACGATGGTGGCCCCATGTCGCTTGCATCGGGCGCAGCGATTGGCGACGCTCGCGGCGTGATTCGCTGGAGAGACCGCGCCAACCGGATGAGGGACATCATGGACAAGGCGACAATCGAATTGCTGGCGCGGCGCGCTGGCCTCGACAAGGCGCTGGCGGAATTTCCCGACGATGTGGCCGCCGCCGCCGAGCAGGCGAGCGTCGCCCTCGCGCGGATCAAGGCGCCGACCGATCCGCGCGCCGAGCCGTGGCCGCCGATGCGTGCGGGAGGCGGGTTGTGAGCGACCTGCACTGGCTGACCGCGGCCGACGCGGCGCGGGCGATCGCCACTGGACAACTCTCGCCGGTCGAACTGATGACGGCGCTTCTGGAGCGCATCGCCCGGCTCGACCCGAAGCTCAATGTCTTCATTCGGCTCGACGCCGAGGCCGCGATGGGCGCGGCCCGGGCTGCCGAAGCGGAGGTCGCACGGGGCCGCCTGCGCGGTCCGTTGCACGGCGTGCCGGTCGGCATCAAGGACATCATCGATGTCGCGGGGCTGCCGACGACCTGCCATTCCAAGATCCTGGTCGACAATATCGCGGCGGCCGATGCGGTGTGCGTATCGCGGCTGCGCGGCGCCGGCGCCATCGTCATGGGGAAGCTCTCGACGCACGAATTCGCCATCGGCGGCCCGAGCTTCGACCTGCCGTGGCCGCCCGCGCGCAACCCGTGGAATACCGATCATCATCCCGGCGGCTCGTCGTCGGGCTCGGGTTCGGGGATTGCCGCGGGCCTCTTTCCGCTGGCGCTGGGCAGCGACACCGGCGGCAGCGTACGCAACCCGGCGAGCGCCTGCGGCATCGTCGGGCTGAAGCCGACCTACGGCCTCGTATCGCGCCGCGGGGTCTTTCCGCTGTCCTTTACGCTCGACCATGTCGGGACGCTGACCCGCACCGTTGCCGACAACGCGCTGATGCTCGAAATCGTCGCCGGCCACGATCCGCTCGACCCGGGCAGCGCCGCCGCACAAGCCGGGCACTACAGGGCCGGGCTGGAGCGTGGCGCGCGCGGGCTGCGCATCGGGTTCATCCGGCATTTCCACGAGACCGACACGCCGGCCGATCCCGAGGTGACGGCCGGGCTGGAGCATGTCGCGCGGACCTTGGAGGCGGCGGGCGCCGAAATCCGCGACATCCGCCTGCCGACGCTCGGCGAGTTCGGCGCGGTCAATCGCATCATCCTGCAGAGCGAGGCCTGGGCGATCCACGGCCCGTGGCTGCGCGAGCGGCCCGGCGATTACGGGCGGCTGGCGCGGCGCCGCCTGCTGCCCGGGGCGTTCATTGGCGCCGGCGATTACGTGCAGGCCTCGCGGCGGCGGCTCGAGATGATCGCGGCGGTCGAGGAAGCCTTGCGCGAGGTCGATTTGCTACTGTGCGCCAGCGCGATGGATCCGCCGAGCCGGATCGAGGACGCCGTCGAGACCGAGCGGACTTATCCGCGGCAGGCGCGCACCCCGTTCAATGTCACCGGCCACCCCGCGCTCGCCATGATGGCCGGTGTGTCGCGCGGCGGGCTGCCGCTGTCGGTGCAGTTCGTCGGGCGCTACTTCGCCGAGGCCACGCTGTTCCAGGTTGCCCGGGCATGGGAGCACGCCGCCGGCACCGACGACAAGCATCCTCCGGTGCTCTGAGCTTTATTCGGACAGCCACTTCTTGTAGCCCCGGCGAACCGCTTTGCCGAGGCGGTGGGCATTGTCGGTCCAATCTCCCTTGGGTGACGCGGGCGATGTGGATTTCCGCGTCTCCCTTGCCCACCGGCCGAGACGAAAGGCGTTGTCCGTCCAATCCCCGGCGGGAGCCCCGGCCTCGCGAAGCCGCGCTTCCAGACGCTGCTTCAGGGCCTCGGCATTGGCCTTCTCGGATGCGGTGGCGCCGGCATTTTCAGCCACCGATGCGAGCGCCCGCAGCTTCCGGCGCAGGGCCCCGACCGACCCGATAAACCGATTGACGTGCATCGGACCACCTTAGCACGGCTGACAGTCGGGTAGTGCAAGCAGCCGACGTTTATTGCGGACACACGGCTCCGGTCTTCACCCAGGCGTCGACCAGGGCGCCGGCTTGCTTCTGGGTTCCGGGTGCGGGCTGCCGGCCGGCTCCGGGGGCCCAGGCCCAGCCGACCAGGGCGTCGCTGCCGATGTGGCTGACGAGGTCCGCGACGGGCCGGCCACCGTTGCGCGCAGGATCCTTCATTTGCGCGCAAATCTCGCCGAGCGTCTTGCCTTCCCAGCCCATTTCACGCGGCGCAAGATGCCATATCGGGTTTCCCGGCATGCGGCCAGGGTCGAAGTTGGCGCCCTGGTGGCAGCTCGAACAGCGCATGCTCTCCAGCCCCTGCCCGTCCGCGCCGCGCGCGACCGGCGGCTGGTGCAGGCGGCGCTGATCGCCTTGCCGAGGGCGATCCCCGGCAGGATGGCAGTTCATGCAGCGCGGATGGGTCAGCACCTTGCCGAGTTCGGTAAAGAGCGCGGCCGAGCGCTTGTCTGGATCGGCGATCGAGGAAAAGCTCTCCGGCGCGGCCAGGGTCCCGGCAGGCGTTGCGGCGGCGGCATAGGCGGTCGAAGCGCCTATCAGAATACCGATCAGGGCCGCGACCGAAGCGAGGATCGGAAACCGCCATCCGGATTTCATCGTCGATTGCCTCACAGCCTGGTCGCGCTCGTTGCACCGCCGCTAGATCAGGTAGCGCTTCGGGTCGGCGAGAATTACGTCGCGCACGGCCTCGTGATATTTGATGTAGCCGGTGCAGCGGCACAGGTGGCCGTCGAGCGCCTCGCCAATGGTCTTTTCGAGATCGGCGCGCGCCACCGGCTTTCTCGCCAGGCGCTCCAGCAGCACCTGACCCTCGTTGAGGAACCCGGGAGTGCAATAGCCGCACTGGAACGCGAAATGGCCGATGAAGCTTTTTTGCAGCGCCGTCAGCTCGCCGTCCTTCGCGTGTCCCTCGACGGTGCGGATGACTTTGCCATTGAAGCCGACCGCCGGGATGATGCAGGTCGGGTTGGTGACGCTTGTCCCATCGGGATTATCGACGATCACCGCGCAACTCAGGCACTGCGCGGCGCCGCAACCGAATTTCGTGCCGGTCAGACCAAGGAACTCGCGCAAGAAATCGTTCATTGTCAGATCGTCGCGCACCTCCGTCGGGCCATACGCGCGACCGTTGATCGTGAGGGCGAGGGCTGTCACGCGAGCGCTCTCTTCAGCATGCTCTGGGTCACCGGCGTCGATTGGAAGCGCCGGCCGGTGGCATCGAAGATGGCGTTGAGCAGCGCGGGTATGACCGGGATCATCACGACTTCGGCCATGCCTTTTGGCGGTTCACTCGGCTCCACCGGCGGCAGCACCTCGACTTCAAGATCGTGCAACGGCAGATCGGACCCGCGGGCGATCACATATTGTCCAAGATTCCATTGCCCGTTGCCGGGCCCGTCTTCGTAAAGCGGCAGCGACTCGAGCAAGGCGTGACCGACGCCCATCGCGAAGCCGCCTTGCGCCTGCCCAAGAACGATTTCCGGCACCAGCGCCGTGCCGCACTCAAAGACGCTGTAGGCCTTGGCGATGCGCAGCGATCCGGTAGCGCGAACGATCTCGACGCGGACCAACGTGCCGCACATTGCTCCGTAAACGAAGCCGAAACGGTTGTTGTCGGTGGGCGGAAATTTTACGCCGGTGCGATTGAGGCGCACGAAGGCGCCCGCCCCGGAGCGTATCGCCAAGGCGTCGATGCCGCCCGTCCATTGTTGCCCGGCAATTGTAAAAGTGGCCTCTGACCAGCCCCAGCGCGAAAAGGCGTGCGCCATGGCCCCGGTCACCCCTCCCCGGGCATGCGTCCGCGCCGCGATCGCCGGCAATGCCAGGGGCGCCAGCCCCGGCATGACGAGTTGCCCGTCCTGCCAGCGCGCCGCCGCAAATTCCTTGGCTCGTGGATCGGTCGGCGCGATGCTCCACAGCTCGAGCGCCGCCGGCCACAATCCGAATCGGAAAATCACGCGCGCCGCCTCGGCCGCCGCCTGCGTGCCGACATGAGCGCCGTTCGAGGCGAAGGTGGCAGTGCTGATCACCGGCACCCAGCGGGGATTTTTTCCGAGGGCGTCCTGGGTCGCCTGGTTCATCGCGCGGGAATTGCCCGAGGTGACGAGCGCCAGCGCGCCATAGGTGCCAGGGATGTCGACGTCGTGCACCGTGACTTCATCGGCTACGCCGCCCAGATAGGTCGCCACCCGGTTGGCCAGCGCCGTCCCGATGCCGTTGCCCATGTCGACGTGATCGCCGCGGATCGCGATCCGGCCCTGCGGATCGATTTCCACTCTTCCCAAGGAACAGTCCGCGCCGCTGCCGTAATTCTTGGTGGCGCAGGCGACGCCGGTGCCGACGGCGATCTCGCCCTGCTGCCCGCGCGCTTTCTCTTGGCTGCGTTGTTGCCAGATCGGATGCTTCTCAAGCTTGTCCAGAATCTCCGGCGCGCGGATCGAGACGTTGTATGGAATGCCGGTCATCGTCTTGCCGCCGGCCGCGATCGCGTTGCGCCGCCGGAACTCGATCGGATCGAGCGGCAGCGCCGCCGCCGCCTCGTCGATCAGTACCTCCAGCGCGGTCATGGTTTGCAACGTTCCGTAACCGCGCATCGACCCGGTAGTGACGCTGCGCGAATGCAGCGCGACCGTGGTGACATCGACCTTCGGAATGTAGTAGATGCCGATGCCAGCGACGGCGGCGACGACCGAGACGGTGCTTGAATAATTGCGCAGCCCGCCGCCAAGCAATACGTAATCGGCGGCGAATCCGCTGATCTTGCCGGTCGCGCGATCGACGCCGATGCGGGTGCGCATCTTGACAGCGTTACGCTTGATGCCGGCTTGAAACTGCTGATAGCGGTCGTGCGCCAGCCGGACCGGACGGCCGGGCAGGAAGATCGCGGCCAGCGCGACATAGAACGGGAAGGGGGTATGATCGCGTCCGCCGAACCCGCCGCCCATATAGGCAAACAAGGTTTTGATGTGCGCAGGCTTGAACGGAGCCCGCACGTTGCCCAGCATCTCCGCAAGCGCTTCGGCGGCCTCGTAAGGCGACTGCACGCCGAGCACGAGCTCGAGGTTTTTGGTGCCCGCATCGTACCAGCCGAGCCCGGTTTCCGGCTCGAGAAACACCGGATCGACGGATTGCGTTTCGAATTCGCGGTCGAGCATCAGAAGGTTTGGATTGGGCGCCGCAAGCTCCGCGCGGATCTGCTCGCCATAGGTGGCGCCTTTGGCATAGGGAGCGCCCTGTCCGATCGCGAGCGGCGTCCATATCGGGCGCTCGGCGTTCTGGAATTTGCCGGGACTGACCCAGCCGGCGAGGACCGGTGAATAGACATCGGGCGCCTCGGGCGTCGGCCCGGCCACGCGGGTAAAGCGATAGGCGCCATAGTCGGGCATGACGACGGGGCCGGTCTCCTCGGCGAATTTCACAAAGCCGTCGTCGCGCAGTTTGAGCCGCGCCTGGTCAAAGGCGTCGAATTCTTCGAAGATCAACAGCGCCACGGGCTGGCCGAGATAGATTGGCGTCCTGCCTACCGGGCAGAACAGATCGCCGGTGAAGAACTCGGGAACGCGGGTCCCGATCCGCGCGAGATCATCCGCGGTGACGATCACCGAAGGCTTCAAAGCGCCGGTCAGGCGCGCCAGATCCAAGCCGGTGTAGACATGCATGGCATCGGGCGCGCGAACGAGGATGGCGTGCGAGGTGGTCGCCGGCCAGCCCGGGAGATCCGCGGCCCGGAAATCCGACGCATAGACTTTGGCCCCGGTGACCTTGACGACACCGTCGATGCGACCGGCGCCGCCGGCGGCCGGGTTCCAGCCCTGGCGTCCGGGCAATGTCTCGCGCGTCGCGAAGTCGGGCACCTGGGCTGCGGCCAGACGCGACAGGCCAAGCGAAATACCGCTCGCC
>DATCQF010000321.1:0-10756 GCA_036569735.1 Allostellaceae bacterium
ATCGGCGGTCATGCGCAACCCCGAAGTCACCCGTGCCGTTCTCGGCCAATTGCGCGATCTCGGGATTCGCATCGCGCTCGATGATTTCGGGACCGGCTATTCGGCACTGGGCGCGCTGCGCCATTACAGCGTCGATACGATCAAGATCGACCGCGACTTCACCACCCGCCTCGATACCGAAGACGGCAGGGAGCTGGTGCTGGTGCTGCTGAAGATCGCCAAGATTTACGGCGCGGCGGTCATCTCGGAAGGAGTTGAAACCACGGCACAGCGCGACATCCTGCGCGCCGCCGGGTGTGATTTCGGCCAGGGCTACCTGTTCGCCAAGCCGAGGGACGGCACATTTTTTGGCGCCTACGCGCTAACCCACCTCGTCGATGGCGTCTACACCGATTAGACTCGGCACCCTCCCTCTTATGGAGCGGCAGCCCATTGATCAGCCAAGCCGAGTGGTGGCGCGGCGCGGTGATCTATCAGATCTATCCGCGCAGTTTCTTCGACAGCAATGATGATGGCGTCGGCGATCTGAACGGGATCGCGCGCCAGCTCGATTACATTGCCGAATTGGGCGTCGACGCGATCTGGATCGCGCCTTTCTTCGTCTCGCCGATGCAGGATTTCGGCTACGACGTGTCGGATTACTGCGCGGTCGATCCCGTATTCGGCACGCTCGGCGATTTCGACCGGCTGGTCGCGCGCGCGCACGCGCTCGGCCTCAAGGTGCTGATCGACCAGATCTGGAGCCATACGTCGGACCGGCACCCGTGGTTTCTCGAAAGCCGGGCCTCGCGCGATTGCCCCCGCGCGGATTGGTATGTGTGGGCCAACCCCAGGCCCGACGGCACGCCGCCCAACAACTGGCTGTCGGTGTTTGGCGGGCCGGCGTGGCGCTGGGAGCCGCGGCGGCGGCAATACCATCTGCACCATTTCGTGCCCCAGCAGCCCCAGCTCAACCTGCGCAACGACGCGGTTGTCGCGGCGCTGCTCCTGGTCGGCCGCTTCTGGCTCGATCGCGGCGTCGACGGGTTCCGCCTCGATGCCGTCGACTTCTTGCTGCACGATCCGGGGCTGCGCGACAACCCGCCGAATCCGCCCGAAGACGGGGTCATCCCGGCAAAGCTGTTCGGCTTGCAGCAGCACCGGCACGAGCGAGGAACTGGGATTGCCCGAATCGCGCGTCGCCTTCGAGGACATGCGGGACCCGTTCGGGATCGCCTATTACCCGGAATATCGCGGGCGCGACGGCAGCCGGACGCCCGTTCCCTGGCGCGCGGCGGCACCCCATGCCGGGTTCAGCGCCGCCAAACCCTGGCTGCCGGTCGAGCCTCTCCATGTCCCGCTGAGCGTCGACCGCCAGGAGGCCGATCAGGGCTCGGTGCTCCGGGCGTGGCGGCTTTTTCTCAGCTGGCGCAAGACCCACCCGGCCCTCGTTGACGGCGCGCTGGAGCCGGTCACGGCCCCTTCCCCGCTGATCGCCTTCCGCCGCCGGAATGCCGTGGAAAGCCTCCTCATCGTACTCAACACCGCCGCGGAGCCGGCCGACGTTCCGGCCGAGCTGATCGCGGCGGCCCGTCCGCTCGACGGGCACGGCTTTCCTTCCGGCCGCGCCGACGGCGGCCTCGTCGTGCCGCGCTACGGGATGTTTTTCGGAAGAGAATAGACCGCGCCGGCTTTCATCCCGTGGCGATACGCCGCTGCTCCTGGCGTGCCATCAGCCAGAACGCCAGCGCCACCATCGCGAAGACAACGGCGAGAAAGAGCGTCGCCAGCGCGTTGATCTCCGGGGTCACTCCGATGCGCACGCTCGAGTAGACCGCCATCGGCAAGGTCGTCGCCGAGGGTCCGGAGACAAAGCTCGCGACGACGAGATCGTCGAGCGACAGGGTGAACGCCAGGAGCCAGCCCGAAACCAGGGCCGGGCTGATCCCCGGCAGGGTGATGCGCCACAGAACGGCGAAGGGCCGCGCGCCGAGGTCGAGCGCGGCTTCCTCGAGGGTGCGGTCGAAGCCCGCCAGCTGGGCGCGCACCAATACCGCGACAAAGCACGCGGTGAAGGTGGCGTGCGCGATCGTCACCGTCAGGATGCCGCGGCCCGCCGGGACGCCCAGAACGCGCTGCGCCGCGACGAACAGCAATAACAGCGAGATGCCGAGGATGATCTCGGGGACCACCAAGGGCGCCATCAGCATGAAGCCGAACAGGAGGCGCCCGCGAAACCGGGTAAACCGGTTCATCGCGAGGCCGGCGCAGGTGCCCAGCACCAGCGCGATCGTGGCCGCCATCACGCCGATTTCGAGGCTGGTCAGCGCCGCGGCGCGGAACTTGTCGTCCTCCAGGAGAGCCCCATACCAGCGCGTCGAAAACCCGCCCCAGATCGTCACCAGCCGCGAGGCGTTGAACGAATAGGCGACCAATACGGCGATCGGCAGATAGAGAAAGCCAAAGCCGAGCCCGAGCGCGGCGAGGCGAAAGACGGCGCCGCCGCGCGTGCCCATCACGCCCTCTCCGCTCGTCCGACGAGGCGCTGCGCCACGAGGAGCGGCAGGGTCACGACGGCGACGAGGGCCACCGCGACCGCCGAGGCGGCCGGCCAATCGACATTGTCGAAAAACTCCTGCCACAACAATTTGCCGATCATCAGCGTGTCGGGGCCGCCGAGGAGGTCGGGGATGACGAACTCGCCGACCGCCGGAATGAATACGAGGAGCGAGCCGGCGGCGATCCCCGGCAGGGTCAAGGGCAGGATCACCCAAAGGAAGACGCGCCACGGCGGCGCGCCGAGATCGGCGGCGGCCTCGATGAGGGTCTCGTCGAGCCGCGCCAGGCTGCCGTAGAGCGGCAGGATCATGAACGGCAGATACGAATAGACGAGGCCGAGCTCGACCGAGAACCCGTTATAGAGCAGCGGCAGCGGCGCTTCGACGAGCCCCAAGGCGAGGAGCAGCCGGTTGATAAGCCCGCTTGGCTGCAACAGCGCGATCCAGGCATAGACCCGGATCAGAAAGCTGGTCCAGAACGGCAGCATGACCAGAAACAGCAAGAGGTGGCGCCACACACCGGGGGTGCGGGCGATCGCGAACGCAACGGGATAGCCGATGATGAGGCACAAGAGGGTCGCCAGCGCGGCATTGCCGAGCGAACTGGTGTAGACGTGCAGGCAGCCTTCGGCGATTTCGCGGTAGCCGGCCAAGGTGGCGTGGCTCTGCAGCCCCGCCGATGTCAGGCTGAGGAGCGGCCTGAAGGGCGGGATTGCATCGGCGCTCTCGGCCAGGCTGATCCCCGCGACAATGGCAAGCGGCAGCAGAAAAAACCCCGCGAGCCACAGGAACGGCAGCCCGATCAGCACCCGCCTTCCCCACGGCCCGAGCCCGGTCATCGCCGCGACGTCATTCCGGGGCGCGCCAAAGGCGCGAACCCGGAATCCATGTTCCAGAAGCCGGCGTGCATGGATTCCGGGTTCACCGCCGCGCGGTGCCCCGGCATGACACCAGGCTTCATTGCGCCAGCACCACGGCGTCTGCGGGGGCCCAGCTCGCCCACATTGCGGTACCGCGGGCGAGCCCCTGCGCCGCCGCGCTCGGCAGGTGCGCGCGCAACCTCACGCCCGATTGCGTCACCAGATGCACGGTCGACTGACCGCCCTGATAGCCGATCGAGGCAATTGTCGCGGCTAACGCAAAACCCTCGGGGCGCTCCGGGGTCAGCCGCAATTTTTCCGGGCGCAGTGCCAGCGCGATCGACGCTCCTGCCGGCAACGCCACGGACCCGGGCAACGGAACCGGCTGCTCGGCGTCCGCAATTTTCAGGGAAAGCGCGTTGAAGCCGGCGACGAGCTCGCCCTCGAACAGGTTCACTGCGCCGACAAAATCGGCGACAAAGCGCGAGTTAGGACGCTCGTAGATCTCGGTCGGCGGCCCCGTTTGCACGAGCCGGCCCCGGTTCATCACCGCGACGCGCTGGGCCATGCCGAGCGCCTCCTCCTGGTCGTGGGTGACGACGAGAAAGGCGGTGCCGACCCGCTCCTGGATGCCGGTCAGCTCGAGGCGCGTCTCCTCGCGCAATTTCCTGTCGAGCGCGGCCAGAGGCTCGTCGAGCAGCAACAGCTTCGGCGTCTTCGCCAGCGCCCGGGCGAGCGCGACGCGCTGCTTCTGCCCGCCGGACAATTCGTGCGGCCGGCGCCGCGCATAGTCCGACATCTGCACCAGCGCCAGCATGTCGGCGACCCGCGCGTCGCGGCGGCGGCGCTCCATCCGCTCCTGTTTGAGGCCGAACGCGACATTGCCGGCGACATCGAGATGGGGGAAGAGGGCGTAGGACTGGAACATCATGTTGACCGGCCGCGCATAGGGCGGCACGGCGTTCATCGGGATGCCGTCGAGCAGGATGCAGCCGCTGTCCGGTGTCTCGAACCCGGCAATGAGGCGCAACAACGTCGTCTTGCCGCAGCCCGAGGGGCCGAGAAGAGCGAAGAATTCGCCCGATTCGACGCTCAGCGACACCTCGTCGACCGCCGCGGCCGTGCCGAAACGCTTGCTGGCGGCGATGATTTCGAGGAGCGCCATCGCTGCTCAGCAACCCGACTTCATCCGGTTCCAGGCGCGCATCCGCGCCCGCTCGTAGGCCCTCGGCGCCGGCCGGTCGATGTAAAACAGCCGCTGCACCGCATCCGGCGGATAGATCCCGGGGTCACCCTGAATCTCCGGTTTGACGAGCGCCGTCGCCGCCCGGTTCGGGTTCGGGTAGGACACCGCGTTGCTGATCGCCGCGACGACATTGGGGCGCAGGATATAGTCGATAAAGCGGTGCGCGTTGTCGGGGTGCGGCGCGTCGGCCGGGATGCCAAGCATGTCGATCGACATCTGCGCCCCCTCGCGCGGCACCCGGAAGGCGATCTCGACGCCGCTCTCGGCCTCGCTCGCCCGGTTGCGCGCCTGGATCACATCGCCCGAATAGCCGAGCGCGACGCAGATGTCGCCGGCGGCGAGGTCGTTGATGTATTGCGACGAGTGGAACCGTCGCACATAGGGGCGAACCCGATCGAGGAGCGCCACCGCCCGGTCGAGGTCGGCGAGATCGCGGCTCGTCGGATCGATCCCGAGATAGGCGAGCGCCGCCGGGACCACCTCTTGCGGGGTATCGAGCAGCTCGATGCCGCAGCCGGCGAGTTTTGCCGCATGCGCCGGATCGAACAGCAGCGCGAGGCTGTCGCGCGGAATCGCCTCCCCCAAGGCGCGCGCCACCTTCGCGACATTGTAGCCGATCCCCGTGACGCTCCACAGATAGGGGACGCCATGGCGATTGCCGGGGTCGGCGGTGGCGGCGAGCGCGACGAGGCGCGGATCGAGGTTCTTGAGATTCGGCAGTTTCGACTTGTCGAGCGGGAGATAGGCTCCGGCGGCGATCTGGCGCGCCATGTAAGGGCTCGCCGAGGGCACCACGATATCGTAGCCGGAACGACCCGCCAGCAGCTTGGCTTCGAGCACCTCGTTGCCGTCGTAGACATCGTAGGTGACGCTGATCCCGGTTTCCTTCTCGAAATTGGCGACCGTGTCGGGAGCGATGTAGTCCGACCAGTTGTAGATGTGGAGCCGTGCTTCCTCGGCGCGGGCGCCCCCCGGCAGGGATGCGAGCGCGAGTCCGACTACGCACAACCGGCGGAGGATCGCCACGATTGTCATGCCGCGCATTGAGCAGCCGGGCGCAGGATTGTCAATGCACCCGGGCGCTGGACCAGGGGCTCGACAAGCCGCAACAAGGGGAGGTTTCGGGCGACCCCGCTTTCCGGCTATTTTGGCCCGATCGTCGATTGTCGCCGAATGGACCCATGCGCCCAGCCCTGACCGCCGCTTCTGCGTCTCTCGTCCTTGTCATCCTCGCGGGGTGCGTGCCCCAGGTGGCCGAGGGTCCAGCCCACCCCAATCCGATCATCGTTCGCGAATTCGCGTTTTCGCCAGGGGTGGTCACCCTCGACCCGAGCTTTGGCTTCTCGCTCAATCGGGGCTCCGCCGGGGTGCCGACGCGCCAGCGCGCCGCCGGGGTCGCACGCGCCGCCGCGTTCAGCCTGGCCGATTCGATCACCGAGCAGCTGGTCACGTCAGGTTATGACGCGATCCGCTCCGATGACGCCGCCCCGGAGCCCGGAGCCCGGGCGCTGATCATCACCGGCGCGTTCCGGCACATCGACGAAGGCCGCCGCCGGCGGGTCGGCGCCGAAAACCCGAGCATCGCCATCGACGCCGAAATCGACTACCAGACCGCCGGAGCCGCGCCGCAGCGCATCACCGAGCTCCACCTCGATTCGCGGCGGGTGCCGCGCAGTGGGACCGCCGGAGTGTCCGCACGGCGCCGCGCCGACGCCAATCTGGCCGCGACCCGGGTCGGGGCCGCGATCGCCCGCACCGTGATCGAGACCGCCCGCCTCAACAACTGGCCCGCCGCCCCCCGCTGATCCGGGCCATTACGAGGCTGCTCCCGTCATCATAAGCGTGCTCCGCGGGCGACGCCCATCAAGGCTTCGAGGTGTTCGGGTGCGTCGAGGAGGTCGCCGCTCGGCCCCTCGAAGACAACCCGGCCGCGGTCGAGGACGATCGCGTGGTCGGCGAATTCGAGCGCGAGGCGGGCATGCTGCTCAACCAGCAGGAGCGCCAGATCATCCTCGCGCTTCAACCGGAGCAGCCCGGCGAGCAGCGTATCGACGACGACCGGGGCGAGACCTTCGAGCGGCTCGTCCATCAACAGGAGCACGGGGTTGCCCATCAGCGCACGCCCGATCGCGAGCATCTGCTGCTCGCCGCCCGACAGGTGATTGCCGCGGTTCCTACGGCGCGAGGCGAGCGCGGGAAAGAGCTCGTAGACCCGCTCCCGCGACCAGGGTCCCGGTTGCGCCGCGACCATCAGGTTTTCCTCGACCGTCAGCGAGGGAAAAATCTCGCGCTCCTGCGGGACAAAGCCGATGCCGAGCCGCGCGCGCCGGTAGGCCGGCAGGGCCGAGACATCGCTTCCGCCAAAGCGGATATGCCCGGCATGCAACGCGGTATGCCCCATGATGGTCGCGAGCAGGGTCGTCTTGCCGACCCCGTTGCGGCCGAGGACCGCGAGCGTGCCGCCCGGCGCCAGGTCGAGCGAGATGCCCTCGAGCACGATTGTCTCGCCATACCCGGCCTTGACGCCGTCGAGCACCAGACCTTCAGTGCGGGGGCCCTCGCTCATCGCTGATCGCGCTCGCCGAGATAGACTTGGCGCACCTCTGGGTCGCCGGCGATCGCCTCGGGCGGGCCTTCGACGAGGATGCGGCCCTCGACCATCACGGTGATGCGGCGCGCCAGGCGAAACACCAAATCCATGTCGTGGTCGATAATGAGGACGGCGATGTCGGCCGGCAGCCGCTCGACGACATCGGCGACGAGCCCCGTTTCGCTCGACGGCACTCCCGCGGCCGGCTCGTCGAGCAGCAGCACCTTGGGCGCGAGGCCGAGCGCGACGGCGATCTCGATGAGCCTCTGGCGGCCATAGGCGAGGGTGTTGACCGGGTTGAGCGCGTCGTCGGCGAGCCCCAGGGTTTCGAGCAGCGCAAAGCCTTCCTCGATCACCCGGCGATGGCGTCCGGCGGGGCGCAGCACATCGTCGGCAACCCCTTCGCGTTCGGCGATCGCCAGGGTCACGTTTTCGAGCGCGCTGAGGCGGCGGAACAGCGCGTTGATCTGGAACGTGCGGGCGAGCCCGCGCTTGACCCGCGCCGATTGCGCCAAATCCGTCACATCGGCGCCATCGACGAGGATCCGGCCGGCGCTCGGCGGCAAGGCTCCGGTCACCAGGTTGACAAAGCTCGTCTTGCCGGCGCCGTTCGGCCCGATCAGCGCGTGGCGGGCGCCGCGCTCGAGCCGGAAATCGATCGCAGCCGCCACCTGGAGCGCGCCAAAGCTCTTGCAGAGACCACGGGTTTCGAGCGCTGCCGGGGGGGTCATCGCCGGAGCCGATCGAGGAGGCCGAGCACGCCGCCGCGGGCGAACACGACGACGATCACCATCAGGAGCCCGATCCAGAAATACCAGTAGACCGGCTCGATCTCGGAAAACCGGTTCTGCGCGATCATGTAGAGCGGCACCCCGATGAACGCGCCGTAGAGCCTGCCCACGCCGCCGATGATCAGCATGATGAGGACGCCTCCGGAGCGCTCGAGGCTCAAAGTCGTAAGCCCGACGAATTGCGTCGTCTGCGCGATCAGTGCGCCGGCAATCCCGGCAAACCCGGCCGAGATCGTGTAGATGACGAGCCGGCGGCGCACCACCGGCGCGCCGATCGCATGCATGCGCAGCACATTCTCGCGGATCCCGGTCAAGGAGCGCCCGAACGGCGAATGGACGATGTGCCGGGCCACCCACCAGCACAGGAACAGCACAACGAGGCAGTAGACATAGGCGGTCCGGCCGAACATATCGAAGCGGAAGAGACCGAAGACCGGCCACACCACCATGCCCTGCAGCCCGTCGTCGCCGCCGGTGATCGACGACGCCTTGTTGGCCGTCTCGTAGAGCAACGTGGCGACGACCAGGGTCTGCATTAATAGGGTGAGGCCCGTGGTGCGCAGAACGACCAGCCCGGAAACCAGCCCGATCAGTGCCGCCGCGAGCGCTCCGGCGAGGAGGCCGGTGATCGGCTCGCCCCAGCCGTTGGCGGCGAGGATCCCCGCGGTATAGGCACCGGTGCCAAAAAACGCGGCATGGCCTAGGGTGACGATCCCGGCGTATCCCAGCACCAGATCGGCGGACAGCGCAAAGAGGATCGTCGCCAGGACCTGCGCCCCCAGCGGCAGATAGCTCGGGAAGACGACATATGCCGCGACCGCCGCGGCCCAGGGCACGGCTTCGAGCGGGTGGTAGCGATGGCGCCGGGAAAAGATGTCGAGCGCGGCGTGCCTCACCCTCACACCCGTCCGAACAAGCCGCGCGGCCGCCACAGGAGAATAACCATCGTCAAGGCATAGATGAAAAAGGCGCCGAGCTCCGGCAGCAGGTATTTGAACCCGGTGTCGGCGATGCCGATGAGGAGCGCCGCGACAAACGGTCCGCGAATGCTGCCGAGCCCACCGACCGCGACGACGATCAGGAAATACACCAGGTTCTCGAGCGCGTAGCTCGGGCTGATCGCCAGGAGGTCAGCCCCGAGCGCACCGCCCAGACCGGCAAGGCCGCTGCCCAGCGCAAAGGTCAGGGTGAAGAGGCGCGAGGTGTTGATGCCGACCGATTGCGCCATCCGCAGATTGTCGACCGCCGCGCGGATCTGGACGCCGAACCGGGTGCGCTCCAACCCCAGCCACAACACCGTCACCAGCGCCGCGCCGCACAGGATCAAAAAGCTGCGATACGCCGGAAAGCTGCGGAACCCGAGATCGATCTGGCCGCTAAGCCAGTTTGGCAGGCGCATCGGCTGCTGCAGCGGTCCCCAGAAATAGGTGACCGCGGCGACCGACATGAAGATGAGCCCCATCGTCAGCAGCACCTGGTCGAGTTCGTTGCCCCCGTAAAGGGGCCGGTACAGCACGCGCTCGACGACGACGCTGGCCAGCGCGGTCGTCACCGCGGCCAGGCCAAGCGCCACGGCAAACGGCACCCCGAGCCGGCTCATCAGGCTGGTCATCACATAGCCCCCGAGCATCGCGAAGACCCCGTGCGCCAGGTTGACAAAGCCCATCAGCCCCATCGTCACCGACAACCCGACCGAGATCAGGTAGAGCACCATCGCAAAGGCGATGCCGTGAAAGCCGATGCTGACGGCGGCGGAGAGGGTGTCGCTCACGGCAGGGGACTAGCAGGCGGACAATGGTTCGACCATCGAGATTGCTTCGTCGCTGCGCTCCTCGCAATGACAACCCGTCGCTGTCATTGCGAGCGAAGCGAAGCAATCTCGATGACGCAAAGCCCGGACCAGTTCACTTGCGGCCACCGACGCGGCTATTTCGGCGGGTTGAGTTCCTTCCACGGGTCCTTGACCTGGGGGATCGTGGCGAACTCGACATTGGCGAGCTTGCCGTCGATCTTCTCGACGCGGCGCATGTAGACGTTCTGCACGATGTCGCGGGTCTCCGGATCGACGCTGATCGGGCCGCGCGGGCTGTCCGGGTTCTTCCACGTCTTGAAGAACGCCATCGCCTCGTCGGCGGTGAACTTGCCTTTCGTCGCCTTCAGCATGTCGAAGATCATCGCCATGCCGTCCCAGCCGTCGACCGAGAAAAAGTCGGGAATGGCGCTGTCGCCGTAGGCGCGCTTCCAGGCGGCGAGGAAAGCCTGGTTGGCGGGACGTTGCGCGGCGGTCGAATAGGTCCCCGAGGTGATCAGGCCCAATGGCGTATCGCCCATGTGGGGCAGTTCCTCGTCCGGCAGCAAATCCTGCGGCGAGGCGATGTTGATGCCGGCCTCGCGCAGCTGGAAGTCCCGGATTGCCTTGACCATGGCAGTGGCCTGGGTGCCGGCCGGCACGAAGATGAAGACGACATCCGGCTTGGCATCCACGATGCGCTGGACGAACGGCGCGAAGTCGGGATTGGCCACCGGGAACCGCACCGCGCCGACGATCTTGCCGCCGGCATCGGTGAAGGATTTGGTGAAGGCCGCTTCGGAATCATGGCCCGGGATGAAGTCGCTGACCGCGGTATACCCCTTCTTCCAGCCCTGCCCGGCCGCCCACTTGCCGAGCGGGTAGGATTCCTGCCACAGCGTAAAGCTGACGCGCACGACATAGGGCGAGATCCGGGTAATGG
>DATCQF010000322.1:0-5847 GCA_036569735.1 Allostellaceae bacterium
GCCACAAGCCGTTCCCGTCGGGCCGCGCGACGCATGGCGGCATCGACGGCCTGCAACAACTGATCGCGGCGCATGGCATCGCCGCCGACGCGGTGCGGGCCGGCCGCTTCCTGGTGCCGCAATTGACCCACCGCCTGGTCGGCCGCCCGCCGCAGGTGGACATGACTGTCGCCTATGCCCGGCTGTGCCTCGCCTATGTCGGCGGCGTGTGCCTGAGGAGCGGCACGGTCGCAACCGACGATTTCATCCCCGAGGCGCTCGCCGACCCGGGCACGCTCGACCTCGCCCGCCGCCTTGTCGTCATCGCCGACGCCAACCCCGACCCGAACGCGCTCGCCCCGGTCCGTGTGGAACTCGACCTCGCCGACAAACGCACGCTCGCCTGCGATGTCGACGAAATCATCGGCAGCCCGGCTCGCCCACTCTCGACCGCTGCCGCCCGCGCCAAGTTCGATTCATGCTGCGGCTCGGCATCCGCTGCTGCCGCGCTGTGGAGCGCCGCAATTGCGCTCGAAACGCTCGACGATGTCGCTTCTGTCGCCCGACTCACGACACCCGTGCGATGAACCGTCTGTCCGCGATGGACAAATTCACTGGTTCTTGACGTTCGCGGCGTGAACGGGGCATATGCTGTGTTCGCGGCATGAACGGAGGTCGGGGTGGAGGGGTGATTACCTGGTTTGCCGTCTATACCCAGCCCAATGCCGAACTGAAGGCTGCCGAGCATCTCCTACGTCAGGGCTACGCGGCCTACCTGCCGCGCTATCGCCGCTACGTCCGTCATGCGCGCACGCGTACCCTGGTGCTGCGGCCGCTGTTCCCGCGCTATCTCTTCGTCGGGCTCGACCGGCTGGTGCAGCTCCGCCGCCCGATCCGCTCGACGGTGGGGGTGGTGGGGCTGGTCAGCAGCGCCGACGAGCCGGTGCCGGTCGCCGCCGAAATCATCGATGCGCTGCGCCGGCAGGAGAGCGCGGGCGCGTTCGACCTGGTCTCGCCGGTGCAGCGCCTGCATGCCGGCGACAGTATCCGGGTGACGCAAGGACCGTTCGCCGATTTGATCGGACGCCTCGTCGGCGTTGCCGACCACGAACGGGTCTTCGTCCTCATCGATCTGCTCGGCCGCAGCGTGCGCGCCAAGGTGCCGGTGCTGGCAGTGGAAGCCGCCTGAGCGGCACGTTATCGTAGCGACAACCAGCCGGGGAATCCGGGTCACCCGGACCGCGGCGAGCATGAAAGGGACGAGGGGCAGATGACCGCCAACGAGCAGACGACGGCGCGCGTCGCTGCAATCGGCGTCGGCTATTGGGGCAAGAACCTCGTGCGCAATTTCGCCGAGCTGGGGTCGCTGGCGGCGCTCGCCGATCCCGACCGCGATGCGGCGGCCGCGCTCGCCGGCAAATACCGCGTGCCGGTGCTCGACTGGCAGGCGGTGCTGAATGACAGCGCCATCGACGGCGTCGCCATCGCCGCGCCGGCCGGGCTCCATGCGCGTCTCGCGCAGGAAGCGCTCCTGGCCGGCAAGCACGTCTTTGTCGAGAAGCCGCTGGCGCTCGCCGTCAACGAGGCGGAGGCGATCACCCGGCTTGCCGAGCAGCAGGACCGGCGCCTGATGGTCGGGCATCTATTGCAATATCATCCGGCATTCATCGCGCTGCGCGATCTGGTGCGCGAGGGTGCGCTGGGACGGCTGCAGTACATCTATTCAAACCGCCTCAACCTCGGAAAGGTGCGGCGCGAGGAAGACATCCTGTGGAGCTTTGCGCCGCACGACATCTCGATGATCCTCTCGTTGATCGGTCAGGAGCCGGTGCGCGTCACCGCCGAGGGCGGCTACTACCTGCATAACGCCATCGCCGACGTGACGACGACGCATCTCGCCTTCGCCGGCGGCGAGCAGGCGCACGTCTTTGTGTCCTGGCTGCATCCCTTCAAGGAGCAGAAACTCGTGGTCATCGGCGACCTGGGAATGGCGGTGTTCGATGACGGGGAGCCCTGGCCGCAGAAGCTGTTGCTCTATCCCCACCACATCGAATGGCGCGAGACCATGCCGGTGCCGCACCGCGCCGACGCGGAGCCGGTCGCGCTCGAGGCGGGGGAGCCGCTGCGGCTCGAATGCCAGCATTTCCTCGACTGCATCGCCACCGGCGGTCGGCCGCGCACCGACGGCGGCGAGGGCGTGCGCGTGCTCCGCGTGCTGACCGCGGCCAGCGCCGCGCTGAAGCGCCCGGCAGCCACCCCAGGGGCGGCGGCCCCGCGCCCGGCTTCGGCCGGCGGCGCGCAGATCCATCCGACCGCGGTGGTTGACGACGGCTGCACGATAGGCGAAGGCACCAGGATCTGGCATTTCAGCCATCTCTTGCCGCACACGACGATCGGCCGCAACTGCGTCCTCGGGCAGAACGTGGTCGCCGGCCCCGACGTTGCCATCGGCGACAATTGCAAGATCCAGAACAACGTCTCGGTCTACCAGGGAGTGACCTTGGAGGACGGCGTCTTTTGCGGCCCCTCCTGCGTCTTCACCAACGTGATGAACCCGCGCGCGGAGATCGAACGCAAGGACGAGTTCCGCCCGACCCTGGTCAAGCGCGGCGCGACCATCGGCGCCAACGCGACGATTGTCTGCGGCACCACCCTGGGCTCCTATTGTTTCATCGGCGCCGGGGCGGTGGTGACCCGGGACGTGCCGGCCTTTGCGCTGATGGTCGGCTCCCCGGCGCGGCGCATCGGCTGGATGAGCCATGACGGCGAACGGCTCGGACCCGACCTCGTATGCCCGCGCAGCGGACGGCGCTATCGCGCGACCGGTCCCGACCAACTGGAGGAAGCCAGCTGATGCCGGACAGCACCGAACCCCTGCCCCAGCCCTCGGCGAAGCCCGTGGCGAAAATCGAGTTCATCGATCTCGGCGCGCAACGTCGGCGCATCGGCGCGCGGATGGACGAGGCGATCCTGCGCGTGGTCGATCACGGCAGATACATCATGGGCCCGGAAGTCGCCGAGCTCGAGCAGAAGCTTGCGGCGTTCTGCGGCGCCAAACACTGCATCGGCGTCGCCAACGGCACCGACGCCTTGCTGCTGGCGCTGATGGTGAAGGGCATCACCCGGGGCGATGCGGTGCTGGTGCCGTCCTTCACCTTCGCCGCGACCGCCGAGGTGGTGGCTCTATTGGGCGCGACGCCGGTCTTCGTCGACGTCCTGGAAGAGAGCTTCAACATGGACCCGGCGAGCCTCGAGGCGGCGGTCGCCGCGGCCAAGGCGGCGGGGCTCGCGCCCAAGGTGGTGATCCCCGTCGATCTCTTCGGCCAGCCCGCCGACTACGACATGATCCTGCCGGTGGCGCGGCGTCACGGGATGTGCGTCCTGGTGGACGCGGCGCAGAGCTTTGGCGCGAGCTATCGCGGGCGCAAAACCGGCAGCATCGGCGACATCGTCACCACCAGCTTCTTCCCGGCAAAGCCGCTCGGCTGCTACGGCGATGGCGGCGCGATTTTCACCGATGACGACGAATTGGCGGCGGTCATGCGCAGCCTGCGCTCGCACGGCCAGGGCGAGGACAAGTACGACAATGTACGGATCGGCTTGAACGGCCGGCTCGACACGATGCAGGCGGCGGTGCTGCTCGAAAAGCTGAGGATATTCGCCGATGAGATCAGGGCGCGGCAGATCGTCGCCGCGCGCTACAGCGAGCGCCTCGGCAACCTCGTGCATGTGCCGCGGCTCATTCCCGGCGCGACCTCGGTGTGGGCGCAATACACCATCCTCACCGATCGGCGCGACAGCGTCGTCGCGGCCTGCAAGGCGGCCGGCGTGCCGACCGCGGTCTATTACCCGCTGGCGCTGTCGCAGCAGACCGCCTATCGCCATTACCCGAAGCCCGAAGCTGGAGTCCCGGTCTCCGAGCTTCTGTCGCAGCAGGTTCTGAGCCTCCCGATGCATCCCTATCTCGACGCTCCGACCCAGGACCGCATCATCGCCGCGGTGCAGGCCGGGCTCGATTAGGAGTAGTTGAGTCATGAAAATCTTCATCACCGGCGGCGCCGGGTTCATCGGCTCGACCTTGGCCGACCACCTGGTGGCGCGCGGCGAGAGCGTTGCGGTCATCGACAATTACGAGACCGGCCGCCGCGACAATCTGGCGCCGCACCCCAATCTCACCGTGATCGAGGGCTCGATCACCGACGGCCCGCGCATGCGCGCCGCGATCGGCGACTTCAAGCCCGATCTCGTGGTCCACGCCGCCGCCTCGTACAAGGACCCGAACAACTGGGAGGGCGATGCGCTGACCAATACGGTCGGCACGGCGATCGTGGCGCAGGCGGCGAAGGCGGCCGGGACCAGCCGCTTCATCTATTTCCAGACGGCGCTGTGCTATGGGCTGAAGCCGCTGGAGCAGCCGATCACGCTCGGCCACCCGATCCTGCCGGCAGGCTCGAGCTACTCGATCTCCAAGACCGCGGGCGAGCAATATATCGAGCTGGCCGGGCTCGACTACGTGACCTTCCGCCTGGCCAACGCCTATGGGCCGCGCAATCTCTCGGGACCGTTGCCGACCTTCTTCCAGCGCCTGACCATGGGCCAGCCCTGCTTCGTCATGGACACGCGCCGCGATTTCATCTTCATCGAGGATCTCGTCGAGTGCGTGCTGCATGCGGTGGACGGCAAGGGGAGCGGCGCCTATCACATCTCCTCAGGGTCCGACTATTCGATCAAGGAACTGTTCGACGAGACGGTTGCCGCGCTGCGCATCAATCTCGAGCGCCCGGTCGAGGTGCGCCAGCGCAGCCCCAATGACGCCTACACGATCCTCCTCGACCCCTCGCGCACGACCAAGGATTTCGGGTGGGGCATCCGCACCTCGCTCAAGGACGGCGTGCAGCGTGCCATCGACTGGTACAAGGAGCACGGGATCACCCAGACCTTCACCCACCTTGCGCAACCGAAGCGGTAGGCGATGGACAGCTTCAAGGACGCCCGGATCCTCGTCACCGGCGGGGCCGGCTTTGTCGGCGGCAATTTGTGCCGGCGCCTGTTGGAGGACGCCCCCGCGCAAATCATCGTCGTCGACAATCTGCTTTCGGCCGAAATCGACAACCTGCCGGAGGGGAGAGGCGTCGAGTTCGTCCACGGCTCGATCACCAACGATCGCATCCTGGCGGCCTTGCCGGAAGGTCTCGACTACTGCTTTCACCTCGCCACCTATCACGGCAACCAGTCGTCGATGCACGACCCGTTGGCGGACCACGAGAACAATACGCTGACGACCTTGAAGCTGCTCGAGCGGCTGAAGGATCTGCGCGGCTTGCGCAGGCTGGTCTATGCCTCGGCGGGCTGCACCGTAGCGCACAAGACCTTCGAGGCGGCGGAGGCGACGCGGGAAACCGACCCGGTCTCGCTCCATCTCGATAGCCCCTACCAGATTTCGAAGATCATCGGCGAGTTCTACGGGAACTACTATTTCGCCCGGCACGGCGTGCCGTTCGTCAAGGCCCGCTTCCAGAACGTCTACGGCCCGGGCGAAATCCTCGGCGCCGGCCAATGGCGCGGCACCCCCGCCACGGTATGGCGCAACGTGACGCCGACCTTCATCTGGAAAGCGCTTCGGGGCGAAGCGCTGCCGGTCGACAATGGCGGCATCGCCACGCGCGATTTCATCTATGTCGACGATATCGTCGAGGGCCTCGTCCGCTGCGCGTTGCGCGGCACGGCAGGCGAAATCTACAACCTCGCCTCGGGGGTGGAGACGTCGATCAAGGAGCTTGCCGATCTGGTCAACGCCCTCGCCGGCAACCCTGCGCCGCTGGCGCTGCAGCCGGCCCGCGACTGGGATCGTTCGGGCAAGCGCTATGG
>DATCQF010000323.1:0-3690 GCA_036569735.1 Allostellaceae bacterium
TCCCACGCCTGCGGCGCGGGCCCCTCCCTCTCCCCCCTAAAGGGCGGAGATGGAAATTACCCACTTAACGAGCGATGGCCCTGCCCGAACCGGCGCTCGCGCCGGCCGAGATCGCCCCCAAGATCCGGATCGCCGGGTTGAGCAAGAGCTTCGCGACGCGCGCCGGCCCGTTCGTGGCGCTCGACGGCATCTCGCTCGATATCGCGCGCGGCAGCTTCTGTACGATCGTTGGGCCGTCGGGCTGCGGCAAGACGACATTGCTGCGCATCCTCGCCGGGCTCGAAACCGCCGATGCCGGAAATGCGACGATCGCCGCCGACGACCCGAGAAACCCGTTGAACGCGATGGTCTTCCAGGGGGAATCGATCTTTCCGTGGATGACTGTGTGGAACAACGCCGCCTATGGCTTGCGCATGCGCGGCGCATCCCGGGCCCATATTCGCGAGATCGTCGGCCATTATCTCGACCGCACCGGGCTGCTACCGTTTGCCGACCGCTATCCGCACCAGCTGTCGGGCGGGATGAAGCAGCGGGTGTCGATCGCGCGCGCCTTTGCCACCGACCCCGAGGTGCTGCTGATGGACGAGCCGTTCTCGGCGCTTGACGAGCAGAACCGCACGCTGCTGCAGGAAGAGCTGCTGCACATCTGGGACGAGGACAAAAAGACCGTGGTGTTCATCACCCACAGCGTCGACGAGGCGGTCACCATGGGCGACCGGATAGTCGTGATGACGGCGCATCCCGGGCGCATCAAGGCGCTGGTCGAGGTGCCGTTTCCCCGCCCGCGCGGCGTCTTGGATTTGCGCAGGGACCCGGCCTATGGCGCGCTGGTCTTCCGCATCTGGGAGGATCTGCGCGACGAAGTTGACCGCGCCCGACTGCAAGAGGCGGAGACCGGCTGAATGACCCTGTCGCCGCGCTCCCGCGACCGCCTGATCGGCCTCCTGTCGCCCGCAATCCTGCTCTTGCTGTGGGAGGCGTCGGCGCGGTTCGGCTGGATCGACCAGCGGTTTTTCCCGGCGCCTTCGAGCATCATCGCCACGTTCGCGCAGCTGGCGCGCTCGGGCGAATTATGGGCGAGCCTGGCGGCGAGCCTCACCCGGCTGTTCTGGGGCTGCCTGGTGGGCGGCGTCCCGGCCCTGGCGCTCGGCCTCGCGATGGGGCTCTACCGGCCGGTGCGGGCGATCGTCGACCCCTTGGTCGCGGCGACCTATCCGGTGCCGAAAAGCGCGATCCTGCCGCTGGTCTTGTTGATCTTCGGGCTCGGCGAAGCCTCGAAGATCGCGATGGTGGCGCTCGGCGTCTTCTATCCGATGATCATCAACACCACCGCCGGCGTCCTCGAAATCGACCGCATCTACCTCGATGTCGGCAAGAATTTCGGCGCCGGCAGATGGCAGACATTTCGCACGATCGCGCTGCCCGGCGCGGCGCCGCTGATCATGGCCGGAGCGAAGCTCGGCGCCGGGCTCGGCCTCATCCTCATTGCGATCGCCGAGATGATCGGCGCGCAGAGCGGCATCGGCTACATGATCTGGAATGCCTGGCAGCTGATGGCGGTCGACACGATGTTTGTCGGCCTGATCGTCATCGCGCTCCTCGGCTTCGCCTTCAGCTGGGCGCTCGACGAAGTGGAGCGCTGGCTCCTCCCCTGGAAGGCGAGGGGCTAATCTTGCCCCTCTCCCGCGGTGCGGGAGAGGGGCAAAACATCAATTGAACCGCGGCATGACCTTTTCGCACAGGAGCTGCAGCGACTTCATGACCCGCGCGTGGGGGATCTTGGTGCCGCAATTCATCTCGCACAGGATGCCGTCGAGCCCGAGCTTGTCCTTGAGTTCGAGGAGGCGGTCGGTGACCCGCTCGGGCGAGCCGACGATGATCTTTTCGCGCAGCGCATCCTCATAGCTGATGGTCTGCAGCCGGCGGCCGCGCGCCGCGCGATCCTCGACCGCACGCACGCCGGCGCGGGTTGCCGAATCCTCGAGCCGCTCGCCGAGGTAGCGGTAGAAATACATGATGCTTTCTTCCGGCTCGTCGCGCGCGGCCTGGTCGGTCTCGGCGACGTAGACCGGCGAGCGCAGGAACACCTTGCCGTTGCCGGGGTGCCCCGCTTCCTTCCACGCCTTCCTATAGGCGGTGATGTTGGGCTCCAGTTCCTCGAGCGTGCCGATGCGCACCGCGACCAAGATCGCATGGCCGAGCTTGGCGACCGCCGGAAAGGTGTCGGCGCTGTTGACGGCGACGCGGATCTCCGGCCATGGCTTTTGATACGGCTTCGGGGTCAGCTTGACGTTGTCGAAGCTGTAATACTTGCCTTTGTATGAAAAGCTGTCCTCGGTCCACGCCCGCTTGAGGATTTCGAGCGTCTCGGCAAAGCGCTCGCGGCTCTCGCCATAGGGCACGCCATAGGCCTCGTAGGTCCGCGGGAAACCGCTGCGGCCGATCCCGAAAATCAGCCTGCCATGACTGATCTGGTCGACCGTGGCGACCTCTTCGGCGAGGCGCAGCGGATGGCACAGCGGCAATACCTGGACGCCGGTGCCGATCTTCATCCGCTTGGTGCGCGCCGCGATCGCGCTCGCGAGGGTCAGCGGGGCGGAGCACACCGAGCGTTCCGGCGCGACGTGGATCTCGGCCAGCCACATCGCATCGAGCCCCCAGCGCTCGGCCGCGTCGACCTGCTCGAAGGAGACCCTGAAAGCGTCCTCCTCGGTCGTCCCGGCGGTCCGCTGAAACTCGTGAAACATGCCGAACTCGAACGCCATCGCTTTCCTCCGTCTTGCCCGCGCGCCGCCCCGGCCGGTCCTGGCGCACACCTTGCCATTGCCGGGGCTTGATGCTGTCAACCGCAGTGCGAAACCTGTCGTGCCGCGAAGCTTAGGGACGAATTGGCATGAAGGCGAGTCAAGAAAGCCAGCGCCAAGGTGCCCGCCGATATTGCTGCCCCGCCGCACCATGGCGGGTAGGGCATCGGGGGCGCGCCCGGCGTCGAGCGGCCGCGCGATCAGCGGCGCACCGAATCATCATTAAAATCCATATTAAATCCATAATAGTCTTGAAGAATGCGGGAGCGCTCCAATATTGAGGCCGTGTAAAATACCCCCTTTCAACAAGATACACGTAATAGTTGAGCCCGAACCAGGAGCTCCCGCAACTAACTATTAATTTTGAGGCGTTCGGGTTGGCGCTTGCCGCCGGGTCGCTAGACTCATGCCTTGCCTATTTGACGCGAGCAAACAGCAATATCGCGTCGGATACCGGGCCGAATTGCAGCCTGGCCGAAGCGCTCTTCCACCGCGGCCGCCGCGATGAAGCGGTCGAATGCTGCCGGCGCGCCGTGCCGGGGGTCGGCAGCGACACGGCGATGCTGCGCATTTGCGCCTGGGTGTTCAGCAATTGCCGATGTCACGACGAGGCCATTGCGGCCTATCGTCGCCTGATCGAACTGTGCCCGGAGGGGATCGAATTCCATCGCCACGCCAGCGGGTCGCTCGCCGCGATCGGTCGGATTGACGAGGCGATCGCCGACGGGGAGAAGGCGAGCGATCTCGCGCTGCAGAACCCTGAATTCGCGCTCCACGTCGGGGTTCTTTTACTCAACGCCCGGCGCTATGCCGAGGCCGCCGGTTATCTCGGCCGCGCCGTGGCACTGGACCCCGACAACGCCCACGCGCTGTGCGAACTCGCCGC
>DATCQF010000324.1:0-2739 GCA_036569735.1 Allostellaceae bacterium
GCGTCCTACCGCGACGAACTCCGGGTGACGGTCACGTTCTGCACCGGGCTGCGCGAAGCGCTCGCCGCTTCCGGCATCGATCCGGCGCGAGTTTCATGCCTGTTTATGTGCTACGACGCCGCGGCGGCACTGGCCTCGCTCGGCGACACGCCAGCATTGCGGCGCGCGGACGCGGCGTTTTGCGCGGCCTTCGGCAAGCCGTCGGGGGCCGAGGATTTCGCGGTCCGGCTCGCTCGCCTGGTGCCGCGCTTTGCCGACGGTGCACCGCCCGAACCCGGTGCCTCGCTGATGGACTGGCTCGCCTGGCGCTGGCGCGGCGCCCACCCGACCCCCCGCCGCCACCCGCCCGCCGGTAACCCGCAGGCGTCGGGGGTCCCGGGATTCGCGCGGGGGCCCGCTATCGGCCCTTTTTCTTACGGGCTTTGCGGGCGGCGTAGCGGGCGTCGCGGGCGGCCTGCTTCTCGGCTTCCTCGGCGGCTTCGCGTAGGGTCCGCTCGGCGAATGCCGCATCGCCGGCCTCTTTCTCGGCTTGCGCGGCGGCCGCACGCGCGGCGGCCTCGGTGGCCTGGGCGGCGGCCAGCGCCGCGGCTTGACGCGCCGCTTCGGCGAGCCGGGCGGCCTTGCGCTCGGCGAGGCGGGCCTCGCGTGCCGCGGCGACCGCCTCGCGCTCCCTGCGCCGCTCGGCCGCCTCGGGACTGTCGGCCGCGGCCTTGGCCTGGGCCGCCCGCTCCAACAGGGCCTTCTTCGCCTCCGCCGCCGCGCTCAGGCGGTCGGAAAAACCGGTTTTTCTCGAACTGTCCATCGTGCCCTTGTTACCCTGCCCCGCCGGGGCTGACTATCCGGAATCGTACCACAGAGCGTGGTTTTCCTGTCGACGATCTGCGGGAATGGACCTATGCCAAAGTGGCTATGCCAAATCAACCGAAGCCGGATGGACCGATGCCAAAGGGTCCGATGAGCCGCGATCTCGCCCGCCTCGAAGAAGCCGCCGCGCTGGTTCGCGCGGTGATGCCGCCGACCCCGCAATATTGCTGGCCGCTGCTGTCGCGCCGGGTTGGCGCCGAAGTTTGGGTCAAGCACGAGAACCACACCCCGATCGGCGCCTTCAAGCTGCGCGGCGGCCTGGTCTATCTCGACGAGCTGCGCCGCACCCAGCCCGGCATAAAGGGCGTCATCACCGCGACCCGCGGCAATCACGGCCAGAGCATCGCCTATGCCGCCGCGCGGCTCGGGCTTGCCGCGACGATCGTCGTCCCCCACGGCAACAGCGTCGAGAAGAATCGGGCGATGGCGGCGTTCGGCGCGACCCTCGTCGAGGCGGGCCACGATTTCCAGGCGGCCTACGAACATGCGGTCGCGCAAGCGGCATCCGACAATTTGCACCTCGTGCGCTCGTTCGACCCGGCGCTGGTGCGCGGCGTCGCGACCTGCGGCCTCGAATTATTGCGAGCGGTCGAGGGGGTCGATACCGTCTACGTGCCGATCGGGCTGGGCAGCGGCATCTGCGCGATGATCGCGGCGCGCGCGGCATTGGGGATGACGGCCGAGATCGTCGGCGTCGTCGCCGCCAACGCTCCGGCCTACGCGCTCTCGGTCGCGGCGGGCGCGCCGGTCAGCACCAATTCGGCCGACACGATCGCCGACGGGCTCGCCGTCCGGGTGCCGGACGCCGCGGCGCTCAGGGTCATCCGCAGCGGAGCGGCGCGCATCCTCACGGTGTCCGAAGCGGAAATCCGCGGCGCGATGCGCATCCTCTTCACCGACACGCACAATGTCGCCGAGGGCGCCGGCGCGGCGTCGCTGGCCGCCGCCCTCAAGGAACGCGAGCGTCTCGCCGGCAAGCGGATCGCGATCGTCCTCTCCGGCGGCAACATCGACCGCGCCCTCTTCGCCGAGGTCTTGGCAGAGGCGGATCTGGAATAGCGGCGGACGGAGGATTATCATTTGGCCATGGAACTCGCTTACAAGCTGCTGAGCGTCGAAGAATTCCTCGACAGTTGCCCGAACGACCAGCGCCATTACCAGCTGATCGACGGGGTCATCGTCGCGATGGCGCCGCCGGCGATCCCGCACCAGATCATCGCCGCGAACCTGACGGCGGAGATCGTCCCGGCTGTTCAGCGAAATCGTCCGGGCTGCTCGACACGGAGCCAGGCGGGCATCGCCCCGCAAGGCCTCGCCGGGCGCAACCATTTCGAGACCGACATCACGGTCACCTGCGAGCCCGGCGGCTCCAGGGGCATTGCGGCGGAGCCGGTGCTGATCGTCGAGATACAGTCGCCCTCAACCGAGCGCGACGACCATTTCGTCAAGCTGCCGCACTATCAGGCCCTCCCGAGCCTCCAGGAGATCCTCTACGTCGAGAGCCAGAACGTCGCCGCAACGCTTTACCGACGCAGCGGCGCGGGCTGGGAGACAGTCGAACTCGAAGGCGGCAATGCGCGGCTGCGGCTCGATACCATCGGCCTCGACATCACGCTGGCCGCCCTCTACCGCGGCGTGCCCGGGCTGGCGCCCTGATCGCTCAGCCCTTGGCGATCTCGCGCGCGATTATGAGCGCTGGATGTCGCTGGTGCCCTCATAGATCTGGCATACCCGCACGTCGCGGTAGATCCGCTCGACCGGGAAATCGGCGAGATAGCCGTAGCCGCCATGGATCTGGATCGCATCGGAGGCGACCCGCTCGGCCATCTCGGAGGCGAACAATTTGGCCATCGCCGCCTCTTTGAGGCACGGCTC
>DATCQF010000325.1:0-2680 GCA_036569735.1 Allostellaceae bacterium
ACACCCCCCAGATCACGCTCGACAACAGGAAGCCGATACTCCACGAGCCTTGCAGAACCCCGCTCATAAAGCCACGCGAGCGGATCGGCCATTGCTCCATCGCCAGAGCCGCGCCGGCCGGCCACTCGGCCCCCATGCCGATGCCGAGCAGCGTGCGGAATACCAGGAGGAACAGCAAGGTCGGCGAAAAGCCGGCGATGAAATTGCAGATCGAGTACCAGAAGATCGAGATCATCAGCGGCGTCTTGCGGCCGATCCGGTCGGCGAGCCAGCCCGACCCGACCGCGCCCAAGAGCCGCATCCACAACGTCAGCGCGAGGATCCAGGCGACCTCGCTGACCGGCACGCCGAACTCGTCGGCGATCGGCTTCATGATCAGCAGGAAGACGGTGAAGTCGAAGGCGTCCAGCGTCCAGCCCAGCCAAGCCGCCCACCATGCGTACCACTGGTCCTTGGTAGGTTCCTTCCACCACGCGATCTGCGGAGTTTGGACCCCTATCGCCATAACGCACCCTCCCCCAATAAGCTGTTTAGCAAGCCTTGCGGCCAGCTTAGGGGGGCGATTCCGAAATGTCATGCCATTTCGTCGCAGCGGCACACGACCGCAGCCACGGGCCGGGGTCGCCCGCGAACCGGTGCTCGGCCTTGGACAGGGCGTTTCAGGCGACGGTCAGGTCGGCGATGAGAACCTTTCCTTTCGTCTCCGGGCTCAACAAGACCGCGACCAGGAAGATCGCCAAGCCCACCACCGTAGTGACGAGGATGGATCGGACCCGCAAGGGTGATCTGGTGGGTGGTGCTCGAGAACCGCGCAAATCCGAATGATCGTCTCGGCGAGTTCCACGGTCGGCATTGCCGCCGGCGCGATTCGGCGCACCGATAGGCGAGGTGGCGGCATCCGGGCGGTTTGGTCGAGCCAGGCGGTTGACCACGGATTAACCTTGACACGCATCATTGCCACAGCGAGGAAAGGCGCGATTATAGCGAACGTTTTGCGCCCTCCGATTGTTGGCGGGGCGATGCTCCACAGACACCAGAGAGGATTGAGCATGTCGAAGACACCGAGCATGTTGAAGACACTGCGCGTGGCGGCGGCGCTTGCCGCGTCGATCGGCCTTGCATCGGCCATCACCACCCCAGCGGCAGCGCAAGGCGGCGTCAATGTCGGCAATTTGACCTGCAGCGTGGCCAGCGGCTGGGGGTTCGTGTTCGGCTCGTCGCGCAGCCTCAACTGCACCTTTGCCGGCATGGGCGGACGCTACGAGTATTACGCGGGCAACATCGCGAAATTCGGGGTCGATATCGGCTACACCCAGGGCGGCGTCTTGATCTGGACCGTGGTCGCGCCGACCGCCAATCTGGGACCGGGCGCTCTTGCCGGCAGCTACGTCGGAGGCACCGCGAGCGCCACGGTCGGCGTCGGCGTCGGGGCCAATGGGCTGATCGGCGGCTCCGGCAATACGATTGCGCTGCAGCCGCTCAGCATCGAAGGCAATCTCGGCCTCAACGTCGCCGGCGGGATCGGGGCGATCAACCTCACTCCCGCGCGGTAAGCCCGACCAGCCGAACTCCATTTGAGGAGGTCACGATGACGATAGGCGTAGCTCATTTACAACCGATCGTCGCCCTGATCGCCGGAGTGCTGATCCTCTTGATGCCGCGCATCCTCAATTACGTCGTCGCGATCTATCTGATCGTGACCGGAATCATCGGTCTCGGCCTTGTAAAGTAAGCCACCGCGCTGCGCCGGCTCAGCCGGTCAGCGCGGCGAGCCGGTCATAGACCAGCCGGTCGATGTCGATGCCGTCGCGCAGGAGGCGCGCGCGGTTGCGCGCCGATTGCTCGCCCGGGATGCGGATCTCGGTGAACCCGGGCTGGGTGGGGACCCTCTTCACCCGGGCGATCAGCGCGCCGAGCTCGTGTTTGAGGTCATCGAGCGGCACCAGGAGATCGGGCCGGAACGCGATGAACACATAGCCGTCGTCCCGGGTGCGATGCGGTGGGCCGGGCGGGAGCGCCGCGCCGCCAATGAGCCCGAACGCCTGGACAATGAGGCCGAGCCCGAACCCCTTATGCCCGCCAAACGGCAAGAGCGCGCCCTGCCGCGCCTCGCCCGCGTCGCGCGTCGGACGCCCGTCGCGGTCGAGCGCCACCCCTTCGGGCAATTCCTGGCCGAGCCGGGCGCGCAATTGCAGTTCGGTCGCCATAAAGGCCGAAGTTCCCATGTCGAGCACCAGTGGGCCCTCGGCGCCCGGTATTGCGAAGGCGATCGGGTTGGTGCCGAGGACCGGGCGGGTCCCGCCATGGGGCGCCACCGCGCCGCCGCTGCTCGCGGTGTGGATCGCGACCAGGTCGGCCTTCGCGATCATCTCGACGAAATAGGCGCTGCGCCCGCTCATCCAGCTGTCGGTGACGCCGATCACCGCGATGCCGTGCGCCGCCGCCTTGGCGATCGCGGCATTGGCGGCATGGTACATCGCCACCATGCCGACATTGTTGCCGCCGTCGTAAAGCGCCGAGACCGGGGTCTCGTGCACGATATGCATCGGCCGGCGCGGCAGCCGAAAGCGGCTGTGCTCGGGGATGTTGAGGAGCTTGGCGAGCCCGGAATATTCATATCCGCACAAGGCCGCGTCGATCACGTGGTCGGCGATGATCCGCGCCTCCTCCGCGTCATACC
>DATCQF010000326.1:0-1771 GCA_036569735.1 Allostellaceae bacterium
CGCCAGGGCCGCGCGGCCCGCACCGAGTTGACCGCCAGCATGAATCCCGAACAGCAGATGGCCGACGGCGGCGCGCCGCCGGCAAACGATCTCCCGGCCCAGGCGACGCGGCTCGCCGGCCTCCTCTCCAAGGATCGCCGCATCCGGATCGCCTTCGCCGCGCTCGGCGGCTGGGACACCCATGTCCGCCAGGGTGGCCATACCGGCCAGCTGGCCAATCGGCTGCGCCCGCTGGGCGACGGCCTTGCCGCCCTGGCGCAAGGGCTTGGCCGCGACTGGGCCGATACGGTCGTTGTCGTGCTCTCCGAATTTGGCCGCACGGCGCATGAAAATGGCGACGCCGGCACCGATCACGGGCATGGCAATGTGATCTGGGTGATGGGCGGCCCGGTGCGCGGCGGAAAGGTCTACGGCGAATGGCCCGGCCTCGCGCCGGCGGCGCTCTACGAGGGCCGCGATCTCGCCGTGACGACCGACTACCGCAATGTTCTCGCCGCGGTGATCGCCGGCCACATGCGCCTCCCCGACCGCGCGCTCAGCGAAATCTTCCCGGGCCTGCCGCCGGCGCACCCGGACATCGACAGGATCGTCGCGTAAACCTTCTTGTCGTCCCGGCGAATCAGTCTGTTAAATAACCGCCGGAGCGTTGGAAATCGGCGTTGCATGACGAAATATGCGTCCTTCGAGACAGCGCTTCGCGCTTCCTCAGGATGACGTAAGTTAATGATGGCATTAAGAAAGTACGTCATCCTGAGGAGCGCTCCGGAGGGGCGCGTCTCGAAGGACGCACGGCGTTGATCCAGCCGCGTTGGGTGGGCTCGAAAGGATTATGATGACCGACAACCCGTTTTTCGAAGCCTGGGATACGCCGTTCGGGCTGCCGCCGTTCGCGCGGATCGAACCCGCGCATTTCCCGCCCGCGTTCGATCGCGCGATGGCCGACGAGGCAGCCGAGATCGCGGCGATCGTCGGCTCGGGCGCGGCGCCCGACTTTGCCAATACGATCGAGGCGCTGGAGCGCAGCGGAAGCCTGCTGCGGCGGGTCAGCCGGGTCTTCCACAACCTTGATTCCAGTGCGACGAACGAGGCGCTGCAGGCGATCGACCGCGACTATGCGCCAAAGCTCGCCGCGCACCACATGCGCATCGCGCTCGACCCCGGCCTCTTCGCCCGGATCGACGCCTTGTACCGCAAGCGCGACAGCCTCAGCCTCTCGCCGGAGCAGCGCCGGCTCCTGGAGCGCCACCATTTGCGCTTGGTGCGCAGCGGCGCGCGGCTCGATGCCGAGGCGAAAATGCGCATGTCGGCGATTTCGCAGCGCCTGGCAAGCCTGCACTCGCTGTTCGGCCAGAACGTGCTGCATGATGAAGACGAATGGCGCCTCGTCCTCGGGGAGGACGAACTCGACGGGCTGCCCGATTTCGCCCGCGCCGCCGCCGCCAATGCCGCGACGGAACGCGGCCTCGACGGGCGCTATGTGATCACCCTGGCGCGCGCCTCGGTCGAACCGTTCCTCGCTTTTGCGAGAAGTCGCGAGCTGCGCCGTACCGCCTACGAGGCGTGGGCGGCGCGCGGCACCCATGCCGGCGCGCACGACAATGCGCCACTGATCGGCGAGATCATGGCGTTGCGCGGCGAGCAGGCGCGGCTCCTCGGCTATGGGAGCTATGCCGCCTACCGGCTCGACGACACGATGGCGCAAACCCCGGAAGCGGCGGGCGAACTGCTGCGCCAGGTGTGGGAGCCGGCGAAGCAGCGGGCGGCTGGGGAG
>DATCQF010000327.1:0-6131 GCA_036569735.1 Allostellaceae bacterium
CCCGCCACGGGGCTGCACCTCGACGGCTGCGACCGGCATGAACTCCTCCTCGCCCAGAATGTTATTCGCCGCCCAATCCTAATCGGCGGGATCAGCCCTGCCTAGCTCGGATGCTGCCCTTGTGTTGCATCGGGCTCAGAACGCTGCCCGGCGCAGCATGTCCAGCCCGCCAAGCGCGAGAATCACGAGCACGAGCCCGCGAAACAGGGCGGGCGGACAAATTCCGCGCAGCCAGCGCCCGATGACGACGCCGAGCTGAATGGGGATCATCGCGGCGGCGGAGACCGCGAGATCGGCGATCGACAGGGCGCCCATGCCGCCGAGCGCAAGGATCAGCGTGCCGGTCGCCGCGAGGAAGAGGATCGCGATGTACTTGACGAAGGCGTCGGGGTGGAGGCCGAGGCCGACGAGATAGGCGATCAGCGGCGGCCCGAACATTCCCGCGATGGCGCTTGGGCGGCTCACGATACCATTCCTGCCGTTCTCGGCGAGGGAGGGCCGATATGCTGAAGCGGCGGGCGTTTCTCGGCGGCACATTGGGTGCCATATCTGTAAGGAATTTGCGAAACTCAGTCGGAAGCGGCCATGGCGCAAAATACGGTCATCCAGACAGCAGCTCAGCCGCTTGTCTGGCCAGCCGCAACGAATCTGCCGCCTGGCGTTCGATCGTTCGCTGGTCACGCGGACACCGTACTTGATGTGATCGGGCGGATCGGAGCACCGGCGAGCTTGGTCGTCTTTACCGAAGGCAATCACCTGATGGTGTTAGTCAGCGAGGATATCGCTGGCGCCTTTCCGGCTTGGGCGAAGTCGCAGCCGGAACACGCCGACCTCGACCTGAGCAATATCGTCCTGGCGACCTTACCCCAGCCGATTCTGATACAGATGATACGCACCGGAGGAGTCGCGCTCGGCAATCTGACACTCGACGTCAGCCGAAACTCCGGCTTCTACCCCGATATTTTCATGGGCTACCCCGAACCCTTGCGGCAGTTGCGGCAGCTTGGCGTGGTCGAGCCCCCGCGCGTTTCTTCTGCAGAAATCGCGGCGTCGCCCTGCTTGTCCGCAAAGGCAACCCGCTCGGGATTCGGGGCCTAAACGATGTGGTTCGCGCCGGCACGCGGGTTGCGCTACCAGACGCTGGGGACGTTCGTGCGAAGTGCCGTGCTGCCGCCGACGAACTGCTTGGAAAGTCCGCAGCGGACGCCTTCTTTGCCGCGGAGGTGTCTAGTTTTCCAGGTCGCCTCGGCATCATGCATCGGGATCTTCCCGAAATGGTCGCCCGCGGTTACGCGGACCTAGCGTTTACATGGTACCATCTCGTTTCCTACTGGGCGCGGGTATTCCCAGACCTCTTCGAGCTTGTGCCGGTCCCGGGCGCAGAGCGGTTTTTTACCCAAATTGCTTTTGCACGTGTCACCGACCCACTGCGTCCGCGTGCCCTCAAGGCCTTCGAAGAGTTCTTCTTCAGCCGGGCTCGGGACGTCTATCCGCGATACGACTTCGCGCGGATGAACGACGATGAGTTTGGCGCGGCCCTGACACTCGACTGATATCTCGGTTGCATGACGATCCCTTCCTGGCATCCCTTTGCTGTTCATGGCACTGAATTACGGTGACAGTTTACTCGATCGACGGCCGGCTCACGATGTTGCGTTGCGTAGCCGCTCAACTTCGCGCCCGCCAAGGCATTGAACCGGAGCGCAGTTTGCCTGCCATCACGTAAATTGTAACTGTCAGCATGTTCCCAATCTCCCCGGCGATTTTCCCGCAATTTGTCGGAGACGGCACATCCCGGCGCTGTGTTGCGCAACCTGTGCGCAACAACCACCAGGCCTTGGGGGAACCGGGGGCAGAGTAGATCCCGCCCGCTGACGCGCTCTTGGCATCGGGCCCGCAGCGCTGGGGTCGGGCGGGCGGCGGGCCTACTCGCTCTCCAGATCTCCCCAATCGGTCGCCCGCGCGATGCGCAGCGCGATGACCGGCAATTCGGCGATCTGCATCGCGCGCAGTTGGGGATAGCGCTCGACGATCATTGCTTGGGCGCGGTCGTGCTCGGGGCCCTCGTCGAGGATCTCGGCGGGCCCGCGCAGCATGACCCAGCCCAGCCGGTTCCAGTCTTCGTCGTAGCGGTCGACGACAAAGGCGGCTTGCGGGTTTTCCAGGATATTGCGGACCCGCTTCAAGGGGATATCCCGGCGCTTCGGCTTCTCGTCGACGGTGATGTAGAGCGTCGCCCGGCCTGTCGCCGAATTGTCCGCCGCATAGCACACCGGGATCAGATGCGGCATGCCGCTCCGATCGGCGGTGGCGAGGTGCCCGACCCGCGCCAAGTCGAGAAAGCGGCGCTGGCGCTCGGTCAACATGGCTGCATTGGGATCCCGCGTGCTTCGAGACGCGCCGCTACGCAGCGCTCCTCAGCATGACGTACATTTTTGATGGCATTAAGAAAATAAATCATCGTGAGGAGCGCTGCGCGGCGGCGCGTCTCGAACGACGCAGGGCATCCACCCAACGCTGCACCTGCCAAGCGCTCGCCGGTTGCCTATGGCTTTGCCGGGGTCGTACGATGAAACTCCAGGCTCGCGGAGATGCCCAGGCTGGCGGAGAAAACTATGAGTGATGCCTCGACGGTCGCCCTCAGCCCCGAAACCGTGCTCGGGCAAATGAAACAGAACGGCGTCACCGATGTCGTCTGGCTCCCCGACAGCGAGACCAACTGGCTTTATCTGCTGATGAAGGCCGATCCCACGCTGCGCCTTGTCGGGGTCAGCCGCGAGGGCCACGCCTGCTCGATCGCCGCCGGGCTGCACGCCGCGGGCAAGAAGCCGCTGATCCTGATACAGAACACCGGCATGATGGAAAGCGGCGATTCGATCCGCGGCTGGCTGTTGGGGCTCAACGTGCCGGTGGTGATGATGGTCGGCTATCGCGGCTGGACGCGGCACGGGGTCACCACCGACACCGCGGCGACCTATACCGAGCGGTTTCTGATGGCGTTCGGCCTCAGCTATTATCTCGTCGAGAGCGACGCCGACGCGCCGCGCATCACGACGGCCTTCGAGGAGGCGGCGCGCACGCAGCGGCCGGTTGTCGTGCTGGTCGGCGACGAATATCACGGCTTCAACCGCTAAAGGGGAGCACCGCCGCCATGATGCGCATTGCCGAAGCGCTCGAAGCCTTCCGCCCCCATCGCGGCGACGCGATCGTGGTGCCCGGGCGGGGCGGCCGCTATTGGGTCGAGCAGACCAGCCGGCCCGAGCTCGACGTTCCGCTCGGCGACCCGGCGATGGGCGGCCATGCCGGGTTTGCGCTGGGGCTCGCGCTCGCGCGGCCCGAACGCAAAACAGTGCTGTTCGATTCCGAGGGCGACATCCTGATGAGCCTTGGCATGCTTGCGACGATCGCCGAGCAGGCGCCGGAAAATTTCTATCATTTCCTCCTGGACAACGAGTGCTATGGCACGACCGGCGGGCAGCCGGTGCCGAACGCGAAAAATGTGGCCTATCACACGCTCGCGCTGGGCGCCGGCTATCCGCGCGCCCATGCCTTCGACGACCTCTCCGATTTCACCCGCGAATTGCCGGCGATCCTGGCCCGGCCCGGCCCGGTATTTGTCGCGCTCAAGGTCTATCCCGAGGTCGAGAACGACCCGATCGGGCGCCGCCGGCGCTGGCAGACCCGCACCCGCGAGCAGGTGCTCGCCGATCTGCGCAGCGGATTGGGAGTAGCCGCGCCATGAGCACGACAGCGGAGCCGATCAACGCCGGCATATTCGATTACATCGTTACCGGGGCCGGCTCGGCCGGCTGCGCGGTGGCGGCGCGCTTGAGCGAAAACGGCCGCTACCGGGTCCTCCTGCTCGAGGCCGGCGGCACGGACAGTTATTGGTGGATCCACGTTCCGATCGGCTACAGCCGCCTCTTCGCCAACCCCCGGGTCAACTGGATGTTCGAGAGCGAGCCCGAGGCCGAACTCGAAGGCCGCACGATGTACCAGCCGCGCGGCAAGGTCCTCGGCGGCACCAGCTCGATCAACGGCATGGTCTATATGCGCGGCAACCCGGCCGATTACGATTTGTGGCGCCAGCGCGGCTGCGAGGGTTGGGACTGGGACCGCGTGCTGCCCTATTTCAAGAAGGCCGAGGACCAGGAGCGCGGTGCCGACGCGACCCACGGCAGCGGCGGGCCGCTCAGGGTTTCCGATCAGGCGATCCACTGGGAACTGGGCGACCATTTCATCGCCGCCGCAGTGGAAGCCGGGCTCCCGGCCAACAACGATTTCAACGACGGCGAGCAGGAAGGCGCCGGCCCGTTCCAGAACACCACCAACAAGAAGCGGCGCTGGAGCACGGCGACGGCGTATCTGCGCCCGGCGCAGCAGCGGGCCAACCTGGTGGTCCGCACCGACGCGCATGCGACGCGCATCCTGATCGAGGAGGGCCGCGCGAAGGGCGTCGAGTTTCTGTGCGAGGGCGTGCCGCAGGTTGCCCGGGCGCGCGGCGAAGTCGTCGTTTGCGGCGGCGTTTACGGGTCGCCCCAGCTACTGCAATTGTCGGGGCTCGGGCCGGGGGAGATGCTGCGCGAATTCGGCATTCCGGTGGTGCGTGACATGCCCGGGGTCGGCGCCGATCTGCAGGACCATTTCTATGTGCGCCTCGCGTTTCGCTGCACCCGGCCGATCACCCTCAACGACGTCGCCAACAGCCCCGTCAAGAGGCTGATCGCCGGGCTGCAATATTTGCTGTTTCACAAGGGCCCCTTGACCAGCAACGGTATTTGCGCCGGCGGGTTCGCGCGCAGCGATCCGCGTCTCGACCGGCCGGACATCCAGCTCAACTTCAGCGTCTGGAGCTTTAAGGAGCGCACCAACCGCGGCGTCGTCCCGCACCCGTTCCCCGGCTTCACGATCAGCGCGGTCCATCTGCGGCCCGACGCCCGCGGCAGCGTCACGCTGAAGAGCCCCGATCCGCTCGCCGCGCCCGCGATCCGCTTCAACTTCCTGCGCACCCAATACGATTTGCAGGCGCTGACTGCCGGCATGCGGCTGGCGCGCAACATCACCCAGCAGGCGGCGCTCGCCCCCTATGTCGCCGAGGAACTGCTGCCCGGCGCACAGGTCCAGAGCGACGCCGAGTTCGAAGCCGCGATCCGCAAGAACGGCGTCTCCAACCTGCACCCGGTCGGCACCTGCCGGATGGGCGACGATCCGCAAGCGGTGTGCGATCCGCGCCTCAGGGTCAACGGCGTCCTTGGGTTGCGCGTGGTCGACGCATCGGTCATGCCGACGGTTCCGGCCGGCAACACCAACGCGCCGACGATCATGATCGCCGAAAAGGCCGCCGACATGATCCTCGAGGACGCCCGCGCCGCCTAGAGCAGGCTAGACTAGGCAAACCGGGTCCGGATTTAAGAAAAAGCGCGGGTCCCGGGGTCACCCGGGAACCCGCGCTCTGGCGCCTGCTTTAGGAGACCGCGGCTTACGCGGCGGCCGAGCTCTCCGCCGGGGCGGCCGCGCCGATGACGAGGCCGAGCGGGCTGGCGGTGATTTTTACCGTCGCGCCGTCGGGGATGCGGCCTTCGAGGATCTGCTGGGCGAGCGGGTTCTGCAATTCGCGCTGGATCACCCGCTTTAGGGGGCGTGCGCCATAGACCGGGTCGTAGCCGGCGGTGCCGAGCCAGGCGGCGGCCGCGCCGTCGATCTCGAGCGCGATCTTGCGGTCGACCAGCAGCTTTTTCAGCCGCTCCAGCTGGATTTCGACGATCCCCTTCATGTCGTCGCGCGAGAGGCGGCGGAACAACAGGATTTCGTCGAGCCGGTTCAGGAACTCGGGCCGGAAGGCGCCGCGCACCGCTTCCATCACCGCCGCGCGCGCCCGTTCGATGTCGGCGCCGTCCGGCAGGCTGGCCAGCGCCTCGCTGCCGAGGTTCGAGGTCAAGACGATGAGGGTGTTGCGGAAATCGACGGTGCGGCCCTGCCCATCGGTCAGGCGGCCGTCGTCGAGCACCTGCAGGAGGACGTTGAAAACGTCGGGGTGGGCCTTTTCGACCTCGTCGAAGAGGATCACCTGGTAGGGCCGGCGCCGCACCGCCTCCGTCAAGGCGCCGCCTTCGTCGTACCCGACATAGCCC
>DATCQF010000328.1:0-10087 GCA_036569735.1 Allostellaceae bacterium
AGCCACAACGGCATCAACAGCGTTTGACGCACCAGCGAAGGCATCGCGCTTTCGACCCCCAACCTCACCATCTTGCCCAATCAACCTGCCCCACCACCTTGAAAGTCGGGCGCCGCACCTTCTACGGCGCAGCGTCGCGTCACAGGATTGGCAGAAAACGACACTCCCCCAAAAAACCCGCCGCGTCCGGCCGGTTCGGGCGGGTTGCGTGTCCGCCCCTTGCCGCTCCACCGGCGCCCACTACACTGATACGACCGGTTCCCCATTGCGCGCCGCGGATCTTTGACCCGATCGCCGGCCGTGTCCACGCTTTTCTGCGACAATGCACGGGAGCTGCGCTGGCCGGCGGTCGGCACGCCGCGCCGGTCAGATCACCCGTGCGGCGCGCAATGCGGCGATCTCGGCGGCCGGGTAGCCGAGTTCGGCGAGCACCGAATCGGTGTCGGCGCCGAACTGCGGCGGCGGCGTCTCGATCGAGGGGCCGCCATGGGCAAATTTGAACGCGGCGAGCGGCACCCCGAAAGCCCCCTCGATCCCCGCCGCCCGATCATGGTGGTGGAACACGCCGCGGGTTTTGAGATGCGGGTCGGCGACCGCCTCGGCCATTGTGCGCACCCGGCATGCCGGGACGTGGCGCGCCTGGAACCACACCTCCCATTCGTCGGCGGTGCGGGATTTGATGATGCCGGCAAGAACCTCCGCTTCGCGCGCCCGGTCGGCCTCGCGCGCCTCGTTGTCGGTCTTGATCATGTCGGGCCGCTCGAGCGCCTGCCACAGCCGCTTCTGCTGCCCGAGGTTGCTGGCGCCGATCATCAGGAGCCCGTCCTTTGTCTCGTAGGCGCTGTTGGTGGCGTAGGGCTGCTGGTTGCCGTGCGGGCGCGGCTCGGCCCGGTTGCGCATGTAGCCGGTCAGGTGCGAGCCCATCAGCATCATCGCGACGCCAACCATCGAGAGGTCGATGTGCTGGCCCTTGCCGGTGCGCTCGCGCTGGAAGAGCGCGCTGGCCAGCGCAAAGGCCGCCATCGTGCCGGTCGCGTAATCGACCGCCGGCGCGCCGAACTTGATCGGGTTGACCTCCTCGGTGCCGGTCATCGCCATCAGCCCCGAATTTGCCTGGATCAAATGATCGTAGGCGGTCTGCTCGCGGCGCGGGCCGTCCTGGCCGAACGCCGAGATCGAGCAGTAGATCAGTCGCGGGTTGACCCTGCTCAGCGCCTCATAGCCGAGCCCCAATGCCTCGAAGGCGCCGGGCCGGAAGTTCTCGACGAGGACATCGGCGCCCGCCACCAGCTTCTTCAATATCTCGCGCCCGCGCTCCTCCTTCAGATCGAGGGTGATCGCGCGCTTGTTCGATCCCTGGGTCAGGAACGAGGTGCCCATCTGGCCGCGGTTGAGCGCGCGATCGGTGCCGCTGCTGCGGCTCTGGTCGGGGTCGTCCGGATGCTCGACCTTGATCACGTCGGCGCCGAGCACCGCCAGCTGATAGGCGGCGAACGGGCCGGCCAGCACATGGGTGATGTCGATGATGCGAATCCCCTCGAAAGGTCGGGTCGTCATGGCGGGCTCTCCGGGCTCTGTGGGATGACGGGTTGGGGCGCGCGCCCCAATGGTGGCGTGCCGCATCGTGTCACTGCCGCCTCGCCTCTGCCAAGATGCTTGCCGCGACGGCGGGTCGGGCATAAGGAAAGCACGGGGTTTGCCGGCAAGGCTTGTGGGGGATGAGCAACGGCAGACGGGGGATGAGCGCCGGGCGCGCGGGGCTCTTGGCCGCGGTCGCGCTGGCGTGCGGCGTCGGGTCGGCGCTGGCCGGCGATCCGGCCACCGGCGACGCAGCCACCGGTGCGGGCGCAGGCCGGGCCGCCGCGGGTAAGGCGCGGCCGCTGCCCGGCCTCAAGCCGGGCGCCACTCTGAGTACCGAGACGGTGCATTTTGCCGATCCACGGCGCGCGCCGGTGCGGGTGATGCGCGGACCGCGCAACCCGGCGTCGCCGCTTCCCGCAGCTGGCCCCGCTCCGGGACCAGCCGCGGGCCGGACCGAGATCGTCAGCTTTGGCACCGGCTTTGCCGAGCGGGTCACGGTGGTGCGCGGGATGACCGTGCCGGCGGCGTCGACCCGGATCGAGAAAATCAGCTTTGCCGATCCGGCGCTGCCGGCGGTCACCGTGATGCGCGGCACCGTGATGCGCGGCATCGTCTCGCGCGATGCGTTCGTCGTCGACCTGTTCGGCCCGGCCAATGGCGGCGAGCTCGACCGCATCGCCTTTGCCGTCGACGGCGTCGAGTCGAGGCATGGCGCCGATCTGCGCATGTGGCGGCCGGAGCCCGGCGGGCCGCAGGGTCCGATGCAGGTCAGCGCCAAGGCAGCCTTCGACGTCGGCGGCGGCGACCGCTTCGATCTGCAGCAGAACCGGCTGCTCGGGCGGGCTTATCTGGCACAGATGTTCCGCCGCTACGGCAATTGGTCGGACGCCCTGGCCGCGTACAATTGGGGCCCCGGCAATCTCGATCTGTGGATCGCCGCCGGACGCAACCCCGACCGGCTGCCGCTGGAGACCGCCCGCTACATCGCCCGCGTGCTGCGCGACGCATTCATCACCAGTGCTGCCGCCGGGCGGTAGCCGGGATTTCGGGGCAAGGGCTCGGATAAGCCTGGCTCGGGACCGCATGGGGAGATCGAGATGCCGGCGAGCGAAGTGACATATGGCGAGTACGTCGCCGGCTTGAGGATGTTATTGCTTCAAAACCATCGGCTATCGGCGGACGCTAACGATTTCAGCGGTGCCGCTGATCTTTATGCGGAGGTCGTGAAGCTCGACGACCTCTGCGCCCACTTTGTCTCGGCTGATCTGCGCTCCCGCGTTGGCGCGATGATGACCGGGAAACCGGCCAATCTGTCAAATGCGCGCAAAGCAGCCGAAAATGTTCTAAGCGCCTTGAAAGCTGCGATCGAGGCGCCTGGCACAGCCGGCAACCCGTCAGCACAACTCAGCGGGGCGTTGGACAAGCTCGCCACTTTTCTCAATTCCGGGGGTACGGGATACGCTTACGTCAATAAGCGATCGGTTCTCGGTAATGAGCCAAAGCAGATCTCCGATGCCGACTTCGTCTTTCAGCTCTACCAGGATTTGGCCACGCTCTTCCAAGAGCTGCGCCGACCAGCATCTAAAAACGACAGAGAGGCAACGGAGGTTGCCGGCTACATGCTGGCTATCGAGCGGTGGGCGGGCGTTCCCGCGGATCCGGCCGTAGCCGTTAATACCTGGGTCGATCAGCACGTCAGCGCCGATCAAGAGCCCGCGAAAAGCTTGGCCTCGGCAATCGGCGATCCGCCGGACCCTCAGAAGACAAAGGTGGCCGTCACCCAGGTGCAAGCGGCTTTGCTCACGGCCGGGCCAATCCGCGCCATTCTGGAGCGGTTCGCGCCGCCCGTTTGGAAACCGACCACCGCGCCCGAAGTCATCCGGGGCTATTTCGGCGCCAGCATGGCGGCGTGGTTGCCGCTGGCGGCCGGGTTCCTCGTCCTGGTGCTGGGGCTGTTCATTCTTGCCGTGCCGAACGACTGCCCGCCCGCAGGCGGAGCCGGCGACCACCTGAATTCTGACTGGACGGTAAAGTCCTCGGCCGGCCCGAATAAGGGCAATCTGTTCATGTGCGCCGTTCCGAAATGGCGCGAAGAACTGACAGCGGTATTTGCGACAAAGTACAATCTGACCCGCCCTGGCGCCACCGTGAGTCCCAGCTCCCGAGAATACGCCGCGGGCGCGACTACGCCCCAGCAAGCTTCTGTCGGCGCATCGGCGAGCGAGCTGAAGCCACGCATTACTTGGATCATCAGCTATGCCGGCCAGCTCCTTGCCAGCTTCGGAGCGATCCTGACCGCCTTCTGGATCGTCGTCGCCGCCATCGACGATCAGGTAACGCCTGTTGGCTATGATGCGCCGAGGCTCAGGTGGTTGCGGCTGGCATCGATGATCTTTTGCATGACCGCAATCGTTGTGGGAGTTGTTATCGCCATTGTCGAATATTTGCTTGTCGACGGATTATTCCGCGGGCAGGTGAGGCACGTCCCGGTGCATGCAATGCTGGAGGCACCGGAAAACAATTTGCAATGGCTGATCGAGATATGGCTCCTGCCCGGAATTCAGCGGCTGACGCACCCGGCTAATTACGCCTTAGGGCTTGCCGTGATCGGCTTGATTGCAGCGACCTCGATAACGCTCCTCCAGCTGCCCAACATGCCGCAGCGCCGCAAGGCCGGTAACGACCTGCCCTATGAGCAGTATCTGACGCGCTGTTTTCAGCGGCTCACCCTTGCCATCTATGCGGGCGCCATCCTGTTGGCGGTCAGCGTCACGCAAGTTGCCGCACGCAATGCGTGGCCGCTGAGCCTCCTATCCGGGGCAACCGATAAGGCCCTGACCGATGCCGCCAATCAACTGAGCCTCCTTTTCGGAACCCTCTTCACCCTGTTCCTGGCTGCCCTTTACGGTCCGGCTTTGATCGTCTTGCAGAGGCGCAGTTGGCAACTTGTACGTGCAACGCGACCGACCGACAACAACGCTGAGCAAACCCAATGGCTTGCGGCGAGAAACATGTCGTTCACCCTGTCACAAAAGGCGACCCATCTCATCGCACTGCTGGCGCCGGCCATTACCGGCCTTGCCGTGCCTAGCTTATTGGACCTTCTGAAGCAGTAGAACGCCCGCTACGACCGCGGAAATAACTTATCCCAAGTCCGGTGAGCACCGACGGACTTGGGATCGGCCGCGACTGCGGCCGCGCGCCGTATGGCGCGAAGCCAAGGCGGACGGATGTCCGCCGCCCGGCGTCTGAGGGCCCGGGACGCGACCGCAGGTCGCGATCAACGGGATTTGGTATTACGCATGCTTCCGGTGAAATACGGCGAGCCACACGGTCGGCTGGGCCGGATCGGTCCACTCGACCCGGTGGCGCCGGTGCGCCGCGATGTGGAGCCAGTCGCCGGAGCCGAGCACGCGGTCGTGCGCCTCGTCGGCGAAGCGCAGCCGCGCCGCCCCCGCGAGCAGCACCACCCACTCGGCCTCGGGCTGGTCGTACCAGAACCCGGGCGGGCTCCTCTGCCCGCAGGAGACGATGCGCTCGATGCGCAACCCCGGTGCGGCGAGAAGCGCGTCGGTGACTTCGTCGGCGCGCGCGTCCGGCAGGTCGCGCAGCAGGTTCCCGGGCAAGCTCACGGCGCCGCCGCAGCGAGGACGCCGGCGACCGCACGCTGCCATCCGGCATGGCGCTCGTCGCGTTCGGCTGCGGACATCGCGGGCACGAAAATGCGCTCGGCCGCCCAGCGCGCCATCATCGCTGCCGGCGCGGGGCACAGCCCGCGGGAGAGCCCGGCGACATAGGCCGCGCCCCAGGCGGTCGTCTCGAGCACGGCCGGGCGCTCGACCCGCCCGGGCAGGATGTCGGCGAGGAACTGCATCGTCCACTCGCTCGCCGCCATGCCGCCGTCGACCCGCAGTGCGTCGATGGCGAGGCCCGCATCTTTCGCCATCGCCGCGACGAGGTCGCGCGTCTGGTAGCCGACCGCTTCGAGCGTCGCGCGGGCGATCTCGGGGAGGCCGCATTCGGCGGTGAGGCCGGAGAGCGCCCCCCGCGCGTGCGCCGACCAGTGGGGCGCGCCGAGCCCGGCGAAGGCCGGAACGAAATAGACGCGCTGGCGCGGGTCGGCGCGTTCGGCGAGGGCCTGCGTCTCATCGGCCGCCGCCACGGCATGCAGCCGGTCGCGCAGCCATTGCACCGCGGCGCCGGCGATGAAGATGCTGCCTTCGAGCGCATAGGCGGTCTCGCCGCCGAGCCGATAGGCCAGAATCGTCAGCAACCGGTGACGCGACCGGGCGGGCTCCGCTCCGGTGTGCAGCAAGGCGAAGGCGCCGGTGCCGTACGTGCATTTGATCATGCCGGGGCTGAAACAGGCCTGGCCGATCGCCGCCGCCTGCTGATCGCCGGCGACCCCGGCGATCGGGACCCGATCGCCGAAGAGCCCCGCATCGGTGCCGCCGAAATCGCCGTCGGTGTCGCGCACCTCCGGCAATAGCGCGCGCGGGATGCCGAACGCGCGAAGGAGGTCGTCGTCCCAGGCGAGGCGCCTCAAATCGAACAGCATGGTGCGCGAGGCGTTGGTGACATCGGTGGCATGGAGCCGCCCGCCGCTCAGCCGCCACAACAGGAACGAATCGATCGTGCCGAACGCGATTTCGCCGGCGCGGGCGCGCTCCTTGAGACCGGGCACGGTGTCGAGCAGCCAGCGGATCTTCGAGGCGGAGAAATAGGGGTCGATGACGAGGCCGGTGCGCTCGGCGACCGTGTCGGCGAGACCGGCGGCGCGCCAGGTTTCGCACAGTTCGGCGGTGCGCCGGTCCTGCCAGACGATCGCGTTGTGCACCGGGCGGCCGGTGGCGCGGTCCCACAGCACCGTCGTTTCGCGCTGGTTGGTGATGCCGATCGCGGCGATCGGCCCGGGCTCGGGTCCATCGCGGGCAACCCCGATCGCCTCGCCGCAGGTCGCCACGACCGCCTGCCAGATTTCCTCCGGATCGTGCTCGACCCACCCCGGGCGCGGATAGATCTGGCGCAGCGGCACCCGCGCGATATGGCGCACCCCACCCGCCGCGTCGAACAGGATCGCCCGCGTGCTGGTCGTCCCCTGATCGATCGCCAACAGGTAGTCGGCGCCGCTCATCGCCTCACTCAATACACGACGACGCTGCGGATCGATTCGCCGGCGTGCATCAGGTCGAAGCCCTGGTTGATGTCGGTGAGCGCGAGTTTGTGGGTGATCAGTTCGTCGATGCTGATTTTCCCCTCCATGTACCAGTCGACGATGCGCGGGACGTCGGTGCGGCCGCGCGCGCCGCCGAAGGCGGTCCCTTTCCACACCCGGCCGGTGACCAGCTGGAAGGGACGCGTGCTGATCTCCTGGCCCGAGGCGGCGACGCCGATGATCGTGCTGACCCCCCAGCCGCGATGGGTGCATTCGAGCGCCTGGCGCATCGTCGCTACATTGCCGATGCATTCGAAGCTGTAATCCGCCCCGCCCCTGGTGAGGTCGACCAGATAGGGCACGAGGTCGCCCTCGACTTCGGTCGGGTTGACGAAATGGGTCATGCCGAATTTTTCGGCGAGGGCGCGGCGGCGCGGGTTGATGTCGACCCCGATTATCATGTCGGCGCCGACCATCCGGCAGCCCTGCACGACATTGAGCCCGATGCCGCCGAGCCCGAAGACGACGACCCGGGCGCCCGCTTCGACCTTGGCGGTGTTGATCACGGCGCCGATCCCGGTCGTCACCCCGCAGCCGATGTAGCAGACCTTGTCGAATGGCGCGTCCTCGCGGATTTTCGCCACGGCGATCTCGGGCAATACCGTGAAGTTGGCGAAGGTCGAGGTGCCCATGTAGTGGTGCAGCATCGTTTGCCCCAGCACGAAGCGGCTGGTGCCGTCGGGCATCACCCCCCTGCCCTGCGTCGCGCGGATCGCGGTGCACAGATTGGTCTTGCGCGAGAGACACGATTCGCATTGCCGGCACTCGGGCGTATAGAGCGGGATGACGTGGTCGCCCTTCTTGAGGCTGGTCACCCCGGGCCCGACATCGACGACGATCCCCGCCCCCTCATGCCCGAGGATCGCCGGAAAGAGGCCTTCCGGATCGCCGCCCGACAAGGTGAAGGCATCGGTATGGCAGATCCCGGTCGCCTTTATCTCGACCAGCACCTCGCCCGCTTTGGGGCCGTCGAGCCTCACCGTCTCGATCGACAGCGGTTTCCCCGCCTGGTGGGCGACGGCAGCGCGCGTTTCCATGATCCTTCTCCGGTCGGAATGCGGCCGAGGGCCGCCGCGCCCGAGTATAACGCCAACCATTCCCCCGAGTGAGGTCCCGTAATCATGGTGGATTGACGACATAGCCACGCCGGCCTATGTCTTGGCATATGCATGGGAGGCATCGATGGCGGAGCGGGTTGTCAAACTGTTCAAGAATGGCCGCAATCAGGCGGTTCGCATCCCGCGCGAATTCGAGTTGCCGGGGAACGAGGCGATCATGCGTAAGGAAGGACTGCGGCTGATCATCGAGCCAGCGCCTAAGAAATCGTTGCTGGAGATCCTGAAAACACTCGAACCGATCGAGGAAGACTTTCCCGAGATCGATGACCCGCCGCCCGAGCCGGTCGACCTGTAACTATGGCTTATCTGCTCGATACGAACATTCTGTCGGATCTGATGCGGCACCCGGCCGGGCGCATAGCAAATCGGATCGCGCAGACGGAACAACAGGTCTGTACCAGCATTATTGTCATCGCGGAATTGAAGTACGGCATTGCGAAAGCCGGCTCGCGACGATTAGCAATCCAGCTTGCCGCAATCCTGGGCGGCATCGATGTTCTTCCGTTCGAAACTCCGGCTGATGTGGCTTATGCCGAGTTGAGAACCCGGCTTGAACAAGCGGGCAGACCGATCGGCGGGAATGATATGCTGATCGCCGCGCACGCTTTGACGCTTGATCTGACCCTGGTGACTGCGAACGAGCGCGAATTCTCTCGCGTCCCCGATTTGCGCATCGAGAATTGGTTGCGCTGATCATCGGAGCGCCATCTCGACATGCGGCACGCCGTAATCGTCGAACGGCGCCGAGGTCGCGCGGAAGCCGAGGGTCTCGTAGAACGCCGCCAGGTAGGTCTGCGCGGCGAGGGTCACGGCACAATCCGGGTGGTCGCGCGGGCAAAGGGCGAGGGCTTCCGCCATCAGCCGGCGGGCGAGCCCGTGGCGGCGCAGGTTCTCGGCCACCGCGACTCGGCCGATCGCGACCCGCTTGTCGCCGGGATGGGGGATCAGCCTGAGATAGCCGGCGAGTTCGCCGTCGATCCGCAGCAACAGGTGGTGCGCGCGCTCGTCATGCCCGTCGAGATCGGGATAGGGCGAGGCTTGCTCGACGACGAAGATCGCCTGGCGAAAACGCAGGACCTCGTAGAGGAGCGCCGCCGGCAAATCGCCAAAGTCGCGCCATTCGAGGCTCGCCCTGTCGCCAATCTCCACGTCGCCCTCCGCCGAAACGATCTATAGTGCTGTTGTAGTCCTTTGGCCTCGATCCTGCCGCGAGGGAGACCCCGATGGAACCGCGCGATTACGGCCCGTTCCCCTATACGCCGATCACCCGGCGGCCAAAGCTGACATGGCCGGGCGGCGCGCGGCTCGCGGTGTGGATCATTCCCAACATCGAGTTCTTCCCGCTCACCGTCGGCATCGCCGGCACCCCCTACGACACCCGGGTCCCGCCGGCGCCCTCGGTGCGCGCCTGGGCGCAGCGCGACTACGGCAACCGGGTCGGCATCTGGCGCATCATGGAGGTGCTGCAGAAGCACAAGATCCGCGCGAGCCCCACCCTCAACAGCGACATCTGCGACCATCACCCCGAAATCGTCCGCGCCGCTGTCGAGCTCGGCTGGGAGCTCCTCGGCCACAACGAAACCAATTCGCGCTGGCTGACCGCGATGGAGCCGGACGAGGAGCGCCAGTCGATCGGACGCGCGCTCGCCAAGATCGCCGCGCTGAGCGGGAGGAAGCCGGTGGGCTGGCTCGGCTCCGGGCTCGCCGAGAGCTGGAACACGCTCGACAATTTGATCGCGGAGGGCTGCCTCTATGTCGCCGACTGGGTCAACGACGACCAGCCTTACCTGATGGATGTCGGCGGCAAGCGCCTCGTGTCGATCCCATATTCGTACGAGATCAACGATTCGCCGTTTTTCCAGACCCGCAACGGCCATATCGAGCAGTTCGTCACGGCGATCAAGCGCCAGTTCGATACGCTCTACGCCGAGGGCGCGCAATCCGGCCGGGTCATGGCGATCTGCCTGCACCCCTATCTGATCGGCGTGCCGCACCGCATCGCCGGGCTCGACGAGGCGCTCGGCTACATCGCCGCGCATGACGGGGTGTGGTTCGCCACCGGCGAGGAGATCGTGCGGGCCTGGCTCGAATCGGGCGCGACGTTTTAAAGCCGACCGAGGTGTTTTGCCCCTCACCCTATCCCTCTCCCCGCAAGCGGGGCGAGGGGACGCGC
>DATCQF010000329.1:0-4524 GCA_036569735.1 Allostellaceae bacterium
CAGCATAAGGGGCGGCCGACCGCCGGCTCCGGAGTTGTCACCCGGTAGCCGGCGCGGGCGAGCACCCGCTCGGCGGCAAAGGCGTTCTCCGGCTCGAAATAGCGGTTGAAGGTGTCGACCAGCAGCACGACGTTGCGCCCGCCGGCCGGGCCGGTATCGGTGCTCCCGCGATAGGGCGTGGGCGACCATTCCGGCCATTGTCGCCGCGCGCTGAGCCCGAGCAGCCGCTCGCCGAGCGCGGCCAGGGCGGGCACCCGGTTGCGCAGGTTGAGGAGCGGCGCGAGACGCGCGGCGTAGGGGGCATAGCGCGGCAGATAGGCGATGGCGCGGTCGCGCGCCGTGAGCCCATGGCGCTTCTGGTAGTGGTGCAGGAACTCGATCTTCATGCGCGCCATGTCGACCCCGGTCGGGCATTCGCGCTTGCAGCCCTTGCACGACACGCACAGCGCCATCGTGTCGTGCATCTCTTCCGACACGAGGGCGTCGGGGCCGAGCTGGCCCGACAGCGCGAGGCGCAGGGTGTTGGCGCGGCCCCGGGTCAGGTGCTGCTCGTCGCCGGTCGCGCGATAGGACGGGCACATGACGTCCGGGTCGGATTTCCGGCAGGCGCCGTTGTTGTTGCACATCTCTACCGCGCTGGCGAAGCTGCCCCAATCGGACCAGTCGAGCGTGCTGTCGAGCGGCAATTGCCGATAGCCCGGCATGAAGCGGAAGAGGCTGCGGTCGTCCATCTTCGAGGAGCGCACGATCTTGCCCGGGTTGAAGAGGCCAGTGGGATCGAAGGTATCCTTGACCTCCTCGAAGGCGCGGACGATGCGCGGCCCGAACATCGCCTCGTGGTGCTCGGAGCGCACCAGGCCGTCGCCGTGCTCCCCGGAATGCGAGCCCTTGTATTCGCGCACCATCGCGAAGGCTTCCTCGGCGATCGCGCGCATCTGTTTGGCGCCGAGCTCCGATTTCAAGTTCAGCACCGGGCGGACATGCAGGCAACCGACCGAGGCGTGCGCGTACCAGGTGCCGACGGTGCCGTGCTTCTCGAAGACCCGGGTCAGCCGGTCGGTGTATTCCGCCAGATCTTCGAGCCCCACCGCGCAATCCTCGATAAAGGAGACCGGCTTTCCGTCGCCCTTCATCGACATCATGATGTTGAGGCCCTCCTTGCGCACATTCCACACCGCGCTCTGGAAGGCGGGGTCGGTCGCCTCGATGACGGCGCCGGGAAACCCGAGATCGCCCATCAACTCGACGAGCTGCCTGAGCCGCCGCAGGTTTTCGGCCGGGTCGTCGCCGGCGAATTCGCACAGGAGGATCGCGTGGGGTTCGCCCCGCACAAAGCGCTCGACAACCGGGCGGAACACCGGGTTGTCGCGGGCCAGCTCGATCATCGTGCGGTCGACCAGCTCGACCCCGGCGGGGTCCAGCTTGACGATCTGCTGGGTCGCCTCCATCGCCTTATAAAAGCTCGGGAAATGGCAGATGCCGAGGACCCGGTGCGCGGGTATCGGCTGGAGGTCGAGCTCGATCTCGGTGAAGAAGGCGAGGGTGCCCTCGGAGCCCACCAGGAGGTGGGCCATGTTGTGCGCGGAGCCCGGTCCGTTGGGCTCGATCATGTTGATGTTGTAGCCGCCGACCCGGCGCTGCACCTTGGGGAAGCGGGCCTCGATCTCCTCGGCCTCGCGGCGGTGAAGCGCGCGCATGTCGCGCACAAGGTCGCGGTAGCGCTCGGGCGCGGCCTCCCCAGCCGGATCGTCGGGGCCGAAATTGCCGGCCACCTCGGCGAAATGCGCCGCCGTGCCGTCGGCCAGGATCGCGTCGATCGCGCGCACGTTGTGCACCATGTTGCCGTAGCGGATCGAGCGCGCGCCGCAGCTGTTGTTCGCGGTCATCCCGCCGATCGTCGCGCGGTCGCCGGTCGAGACGTCTACGGGATAGAACAGCTTGTGCCGGCGCAACGAGGCATTCATCCGTTCGAGCACAACCCCAGGCTGGACCCGGATGCGGCGCGCGTCGGCATCGAGAGCGACAACCCCGTCCATGTACTTGCTGCAATCGAGGACCAGGGCGCGCGCCACGGTCTGGCCGCATTGCGAGGTGCCGCCGCCGCGCGGCAGCACCGGTACGCCCTCTTCGCGCGCGATCGTCAGCGCCGCGGCGACATCCTCCTTGCCCCTCGGCACGGCGACCCCCAACGGCTCGATCTGGTAGATCGAGGCATCGGTCGCATAGCGCCCGCGGCTGAACCGGTCGAACATGACCTCGCCCTGAAGCTCACGCCTGAGGCGCGCTTCAAGGCGGGAACTGGGGATATTGTCGAGCGGCATCTTTTGTCTCGCGTGCGCAGTGGACCGGAGTGTGATGGAGGCCGTGGCCCATGTCGTCAATCGCTTTCGACACCAAGATCGCCAGCGCCGCCCCGGATGTGATCGCGCCCGACGGTGCCGAGGTGCGGGTGCTGTGCGCGACCGCAGGCGGCAGCATGGCGGTGTTCACCCTCGCTCCCGGCGCGGTCGCTAAGGCGGTCGCGCATCGCACGGTCGAGGAAATCTGGTATTTCATCCGCGGCGAGGGGCGCATGTGGCGCAAGGCGGGCGACCGGGAGGACATTACCGAAATCGCCGCCGGAGTTTCGCTCAGCATCGGGGCGGGCACGCATTTCCAGTTCCGCTCTGACGGCGCCGAGCCGCTCGAAGCCGTCGCGGTCACGATGCCGCCGTGGCCGGGCGGGGGCGAAGCCACTATCGTCGAGGGGAAATGGCCGCCCAATGTGTGATCCGATGCATCGCGGTCGGCGGTGTGCGAAACTTCGTCTGACGCGACGAAAGGGGACCGCAGCATGAGTGCATGGGGATTGCCGAGGGCCGAGTCTCCCGAGCAGATCGGCCTGTCGTCGGCCAGGCTGGAGCGGGCGGCGCAAGTCATCCGCGAGGATGTCGAGCGCAAGCTGATCCCGGGCGCGGTGCTGGCGATCGCCCGTGCCGGACGGATCGCGCCGAAACCTTTGGCTGGCGCGACCGCGAGGCCGAGGCAAAGATGAATGCGGATTCGATCTTCCGGGTCGCCTCGATGACAAAGCCGATGACCACGGTCGCGGCGATGATGCTGGCCGAGGAGGGCAGCCTCGAAATCGCCGCGCCGGTGGCGCAGTACCTGCCGGAATTCGCCGAGCTGACGGTCGGGGTCGAGCGTGCCAGGGCGCAGCGCACGATGAGCGTGCAGGATCTGATGCGCCACACCTCGGGTCTGACATACGCGGCATTCGGCGACTCGCCGGTGCAGATGATCTGGCGCGACGAAAAGCTGATGGATGAGGGCCAGACCAATGCCGACCTCGTCGCCAAGCTCGCCCGGCTCCCTTTGATGTTCGAACCGGGCACGACCTGGGAATACAGCATGTCGACCGATGTGCTCGGGCGCATCGTCGAGGTGGTGTCCGGCAAATCGCTCGCGGAGTTCTTCGCCGAGCGGATCACCGGGCCCCTCGGCATGGCGGATACCGGCTTTGCCGCGACCGGGGAGCGCGCCACGCGGCTCGCCGCGCCGCAGGTCGATCCGGCCACCGGTAAGCGGCCGCCGATGCGCAACGTCGCCGAACCCGGGCGCTGGCATTCGGGCGGCGGCGGCGCGGTGTCGACCGCGTCTGATTATGTCAGGTTCTGCCAGATGCTGTTGAACGGCGGCGAACTCGACGGGGTGCGGCTCCTGGCGCCAAAGACGATCGCGCACATGGCGTCCGACCACCTGCCGCCCGGTGTCGCCTATGGCGCGACGACCCGGCCGCGCTTTGGCGCGCTCGCACCGGTGCCCGAGATGGGCTACGGCTTTGGCCTGGGGTTCGCCGTCCGCAAGGACCAGGGCCGCTCGCCGGTGCCGGGGTCGGTCGGCGAATATTTCTGGGGCGGCGTCACCGGCACCTATTTCTGGATCGACCCGCAGGAGCAGATGGTCGTCGTCCTGATGCTGGCCGCGCCCGACCAGCGCCTCCACTACCGCTACCTGTCGCGCCAGCTGGTATACGCCAGCCTCACCCGCTCGCGCGGCCGGGGGTATCGCTGAGCGGAGACATGACCGGGGTTTCGGAGATCGCCTTTAGCTCGGCGCTCGACCTCGCCGGGTTTTACCGCGCGAAGGCACTGTCGCCGGTCGAGGTTGCCGAGGCGCTGTTCGCCCGGCTCGATGCCCTGCAGCCCCGGCTCAACGCCTTCTGCGTCGTTGACCGCGACGGTGCGCTCGCCGCCGCACGCGAATCCGAGCGCCGCTGGATCGCGGGCCGGCCGCTCGGGCCGCTCGACGGCGCGCCGGCGACGATCAAGGACCTCGTGCCGATGCGCGGGTTTCCGACATTGCGCGGGTCGCGCATGATCGATCCAGAGCAGGACTGGGCGGAGGACGGCCCGGCGGTAGCGCGGCTGCGCGAGGCCGGGGCGGTGATCCTCGGCAAAACGACGACACCCGAATTCGGCTGGAAGGCGATCGGCGACTCTCCACTCACCGGCATCACCCGCAACCCGTGGAACCTGGAGCGCA
>DATCQF010000330.1:0-6828 GCA_036569735.1 Allostellaceae bacterium
CCGCCAAGTGCGTCGGCAAAGGCCATGTACGCGCCGCCATGCACGATGCCGCCGGCGTTCAGGTGCCGCTCGTCGGCGTCGATCTCGCCAACCACCTTGTCCTTGCCCTCGGCGACGATGCGGATGCCGAAATGCCGCGCCATCCCGTCGCGCGGCGGAGCCGGTGCCATCGTGTCTTCTCCCTGAAGAGCCTGTGATCAGTCCCGCATCGCGGCCAGAGTACGGGCTACACGTCCCTGCGTCTCGAAGGACGCGAAACTCACCGTGTATTCGCGGCGGCGGCAGACATCAGACTGACGATCTTTTCGGCGATCAGCTCGTAGCCGGCGGCGGTGAAGTGGATGCCGTCATCGGCCCGCAAGCGCTGCGTCGTGCCGTCGCGGTCCTTGCCATAGGCGGCGTAGCGACCCTCTCCATCGGCGAACTCGGCCCATAGCGGCAGGAATTGCGCGCCGAACCGCAGCGTCTCCTCGGCATAGACATCGTTGATGTAGCCCATGTCGGCGGAATAAGTGGCACTGCGCGCGATCGGGTTGCCGCACCAGATCACCCTGAGCCCGGCTGTGTTGAGGAGCGTCAGGATCTTGTCGGTCCGTGCCGCGTAGGCCGCGCGCCACTCATCGGTGCGGAAATGCAGATGGGCGCCCTGCTCGTCGCGCAGGTCGAGGCGGTCATTGGCCCCGAACATGACGATCGCGATATCGGCCTGTTCGTGCGAGGTAAACCGCGCAACGGGGGCCAGCCACTCGTTCTCGCCATGCACCAGTGCGGCGCCCGCGTGGGTGCGGTTGAGGATTCGATAGCGCGGATCTTCGACCAGCACGCGCTGCAGCCCGCGGGCGAGCCCGGCCGCCTGGCTGTCGCCGAAGATGACGAGTGTCGCCGGGGGTGTCGTGGTGATTGTCGCCGGGCTCGCCGGTTCATCGGCACGCACCGGGGTACCGGCAATGCCGGCGAAAAGAACAAGCCCGAGGCCAATCAGCGCTGATCGCGCTATCAGGCGCCCGGCGCCGCACAGCCGACCGTATCCGCGCACGGCGCCCTACCCCCCGAAACCAGCACCCAGCTTGCAGTCGAATTCTGCTCAATCGGCAGCGGCGATGCAAACCGAATTGCCGCGAATGCCGGGGTCCATAGCGCCGGCGCGACATCGTGGCCCGCCGCGTCATCGCCCGCTTGCCCAGACTGGCGCCAGCCGATAGAACCGATTCGCCAGAGCCCGCCGGAAACGCGAGACAGCGCTTGCCCGCAACCGCCTCCCTCCTCCCGCCGCGCGCCGCCAACTGACCGGGATGCTGTTCCCGACATCAGGCTTTCTGTTGTTCTTCCTGGTCGTCGCGGCGGCGATGGCGATGCTGCAGACCCGTTTCGCGGCAAAGAAGGCGGTGCTGGTGATCGCCAGCTACTATTTTTATGCGCAATGGGATTGGCGCTTCTGCTTTCTGCTCGGCTTCAGCACCACCCTCAGCTACCTCACCGGAAGGCTGATCGGCGCCACCGCGAACCGGGATCGCCGGCGCCTCGTCCTCGGCATCGCGATTGCCTTGCATCTAGGGCTGCTCGGAGCCTTCAAGTATCTCGACTTTTTCGTGCTCAGCGCGAACCAGCTCGCCCGGCTGCTCGGCATGGAGCACGAGCTGCCGTTTCTGGAGATCCTGCTGCCGGTCGGGATCTCGTTTTTCACCTTCCACGGCATCTCCTACGTCACCGACGTCTATCGCGGCGACGCCGCGGTGTGCCGCAATCCGCTCGACATGGCGCTCTACATGTCGTTCTTCCCGCAGCTGGTCGCCGGCCCCATCGTGCGCGCCGCCTATTTCCTGCCGCAGCTGGCCAGGCCCTCGGCCGAGCCGATCCCGATCGCCCCGGCGATTCTGTTGATCCTGGGTGGTCTTTTCAAAAAGGTCGTCATCGCGAACTATCTCGCGACCGGGCTCGTCGACCCGGTGTTCGCCGCCCCGACCAGCTATGGTGCGCCCGATCTCCTCATCGCGGTCTATGCCTATGCGGTGCAGATCTATTGCGATTTCAGCGCCTATAGCGACATGGCGATCGCGCTGGCGGCGCTCGTCGGCTTCCGCTTTCCGGCCAATTTCAACCAGCCCTACCGAGCCGAGCGGCTGCGCGAATTCTGGCAGCGCTGGCACATCTCGCTGTCGACCTGGCTGCGCGACTATCTCTACAAGCCATTGGGCGGTAACCGGCACGGCCGGCTAAAGACCTACCGCAACCTGATGATCACGATGCTGCTCGGCGGGATCTGGCACGGGGCGGGATGGAAATTCGTCGCCTGGGGCGCGCTGCATGGCGGCGGTCTCGCGGTTGAGCGCATGCTGGAACCCTGGCTCGGCCGGCATGCGCGGAGCCCCGCCGCGCGGGTCATCGCGACATTCATCGTGTTCCATTTCGTGTGCTTCGCCTGGATCTTCTTCCGGGCCGAGGATTTCGAAGTGGCGCGGCTCTATATCGCGGGGTTCGGCGGCGGTTGGTCTGGAGGGTTGCAGCAGGCCGGGCCCTTCATGGTGGCGCTGATCGTCATCGGCCTTGCCGGCCAGTTCACCTCGGGTGCGCTGTTCGAGCGCGCCGCCATCGCGCTCGCCCGGATGCCGGGCTGGGGCATCGGCGCGACCGCCGGCATCGTCGTCGCCGCGATCAACGCGCTCGGCCCCGAGGGGGTCGCCCCGTTCATCTATTTCCGGTTCTGAGCCATGGTTGCCGTCGAAGGCGAATTGCCGAGCGCCGGTGCGGCCCCGAGCGCCGACGCGATCCCGCTCAGGCTGCGGCAGAGCGGCGGCGCGCCGCGCCAGGTCCTGGTGCTGACCCTCGTTGGGACGCTGGTGCTGGCGGTGTTCGCCTCGCGCGATCTGTCCGCGTGGCTGGACCGCATGGGCGGCGGGCCGATCCTCGAACCGATCCAGCGCGCCGCCGCGCAATGGGACGGCGCGATGGACCGGCTCGGCCTGGTACGCCCGCACGAGGCGCTGCGTCTCACCATCCGCCAGCTCCTCGACTGGGAGTGGGGCAGTCCGCCATAATCCGGAATGAATCGTACAAGGTTCTAGGAGCTTCCATTGTTCCCCACCCTGACCGACGAGCAGCGCGCTTTCGTCTCGACCGTGCGCAAGCTGGCGCAGAGCGAATTCCGCGAGCGCGCCCAGCGCTACATGGACGGCACCTTCCCGTGGGAAAACATGAAGGCGCTCGCCGAACTGGGGGTCCTCGGGATGGCGGTGCCCGAGGAATATGGCGGGCTGGGCTTGCCCGTGTTCGACACCGCGCTCGTCCTCGAGGAGATCGCCAAGACCTGCTATGTGACGGCGATGGCGGTATTGGGCGAAGTCGGGGTGCAGACCCGGATCATCGCGACCTACGCCCCCGAGGCGATCAAGCGGCGCATCCTGCCGGCGGTGTGCAGCGGCGAGTGCCTCCTGGCGATCTGCATGACCGAGCCCGATGCCGGCACCGACGTCGCCAACTACAAGACCAACGTCGACCATGTCGGCAACCGCCTCAAGCTCAACGGGGTGAAAACCCTGATCAGCCGCGCCGAGGAGGCCGGGATGTTCGTCGTCTTCACCCGCATCGACAAAAAGCCGGGGCGCGACGGCATCGGCTGTGTCCTCGTGGAAAAGGGCACCCCGGGGTTCACGGTGACCGGCACCTACCACACGATGGGTGGCGAAAACCTGCACGAGATCCGCTTCGAGGATTGCGAGTTGCCGCCCGAGAACCTGGTGCTCGAAGACGGGTTCAGGAAGCTGCTCTCGGCCTTCAACACCCAGCGTTGCCTCAACCCGAGCATCTCCCTGGGTCTCGCCGAGGGCGCCCTCGAGGAGGCGGTCAAATACGTCAAGGAGCGCCAGGCCTTCGGTCGGCCGATCGCCGATTTCCAGGGCATCCGCTGGAAGATCGCCGAGATGTACCGCGACATCGAAGCGAGCCGCTCGATCCTCTACCGGGCCTGCGCCGGCGCCGACCCGTTCCCCGACCCGCTATTGGCCGCCGCCGCCAAAATCACTGTCAACGAGATGGCGCTGCGCGTCACCAGCGAGGCGATCCAGGTGCATGGCGGCTATGGTTTCACCGACGAGTTCCCGGTGTCGCGCTTCTACCGCGGCGCGCGGTACGGCACGTTGGGCGGCGGCACCACCGAAACCCTGAAGGATCTGATCGGCCGCCGCGTGCTGGCCGGGATCGACCCGGTCGACGGGATTTTCGGGATGGGCGCGTTTTGAAAAAACGCCGACCTGTTCGTCACGCTATGGGCAGGCGCCTCCTGCGCATGCGATTGCGCTCGATTACGAGGATGCTCTGTGCGAGGTCAGCTTCACTCAGGCCAGCGAGGATTTCGGATATGCGCGCAGTCACCTCGGCCTCGCTCCAGTCGACGCCGCGAAACAGGATGAGGCTCGGTCCGGTCGCCCCCGTAAGAGCAAGCAAGCGCGGGTAATCAAGATCGGCGGTGACGACAGTGCGAAATTCCACAACCGCACGCGCGATGATTTCGGTATCGGCCGATCGATCCATGCCCAGGGCAAGCGCATGAACCGCGTCGTGTCCTTGCCTCCGGAGCCAGTCTGCCAAGCCTGGAGACAATGGCATGTCGATAAGGAATCTCACCGAGCAATTTCGATCGTTTCATCCTCGGCGAGGAGGGCCGCATACCGTAGCGCCTCGTCGATATCTTCGGGTTCGAGGTAAGGATAACCGGCCAGAATTTTCTCGCGCGTCTCGCCGGCGGCGAGCAGCCCGAGCAGCCGCGCGACGGGAAACCTCAGCCCGCGGATGCATGGCTTGCCGGTGCAGATCGCGGGATCGATCGTTATGCGGGTCAGGTTCATCGGGCCAACATAGTAGGCGAGGGTTCGATTTCCCAGCGCAACTGGGAGAGAATACGCGACCGCAACGAGGTTTTCGGGTCTAGCGGGTTTTGACTATTGCATACAGGAGGTGGAGATGAAGGTTACCGGACGCTGCCATTGCGGGCAGATCAGCTTCGAGGCGGAAATCGACCCGGGCCAGGTCAGGGTGTGCCATTGCACCGATTGCCAGACGCTGACCGGCACAGCGTTTCGCACCAATGTGGGGTCGCTGCCCGGCAGCTTCGTCTTGAAGAGCGGCACGCCGAAAATCTACATCAAGACCGCCGAGAGCGGGAACCAGCGGGCGCACGGGTTCTGCCCGGATTGCGGGACGCCGCTCTACTCGGTGGCCCCCGGTCCCAACCCGACGACCTACGGCCTCAGGGTGGGCGCGCTCGACCGCCGCGCCGAATTGCGTCCGGCGCGGCAGGGCTGGTGCCGCTCGGCCCTGCCATGGTCGATGGATTTGACCGGCGTCGAGCGCTTCGAGCGCCAGCCGTAGCCTCACTCCATCGGAAGGCCGGCGTGGGTGTTGCGCGAGTCGAGCGAGGTGAACCCGCCGGCGAGCGAGGGCATCGCGACTTCGGCGATCAGTTCCGGGGTCCAGCCGCCGTTGTGGTGGACCATGCGTACCGGGCGCATGTGGCCGTAGAGCGAGAGCTCGGCGGCGCGCTGGTGGAACACCTGGCCGTTGACGTGGGCGGCCCCCTCGGAGGCGAGATAGACGCATAGGGGCGCGATCGCATCGGCCCGGCTGCGCCGCAGCCGCTCCTCGCGCATCGCCGCGACCGCCGGGTCCTTCGGGGTCGGCACCGAGCGGGTCATCCTCGTATCGGCCGAGGGCGCGATGACATTAGCGGTAATCCCGCGCGAGGCATTCTCCATCGCGATGATGCGGGCCATCGCGACGACGGCGAACTTGGCCGAGCCGTAATTGACCTGGCCGATATTGCCCAAGAGCCCCGAGGTCGACGACACCAGGATCAGGCGGCCGTAATTCTGCTCGCGGAACAGGTTGATCGCCGCCCGGTTGACGTTGAAATGGCCGGTCAGGTGGACGTCGATGACCGCCTGCCAGTCTTCCGGAAACATGTTGTGGAACATCTTGTCCCTGAGGATGCCGGCGGCGTTGAACACGATATGAAGCCCGCCGAAGGTGTCGCGCGCCTGCTGCACCATGGCGAGGCAGTCGTCGAACTTGGCGACCGACCCGAAATTGGCGGCGGCCTCGCCACCGGCCGCCTTGATCTCGTCGACGGTGACCTGCGCCGGGCGCTGGTCGCCGCCCTCGCCGGCCCCGCCGACCCCGGGATCGACGACGATGATCTTGGCGCCGTGCGCCGCCATCAGCTTGGCGACCTCGGCGCCGACGCCGCGCGCCGCTCCGGTGCAGATCGCGACCCGTCCCTCCAGCATGCCCATCGTGCGGCCCTCTCCAATCTGTGATTGGGCGCAGTTGACGCGCCGGCCGTCGGCTTTGTCAATTCGCTCGCCCCACCTGTTTCTGGTATCGTCGGCCGCGAAGACCCATCCAAAGACTTCGCCGGGAGATCGAGAAGATGACGCGACGCCGCTGTGGCCGGATGACGGATCGTACCGGTGAATGATCGTCAAAATCATCGGCGGTACCCGATGGCGCTGCGTCTTGTGCTTTGCGGCGTGCTAATCGCGCACGGGTTTCTGGCGGCAGCGCAAACCGTCGCCGAACCCGCCGACCGCCTCGTTCTGCGTCAGCTCGCGCCATCGAGCGGTGGGATCGACGGCGACCGCTTCCCGCTGCGCAACGCCCAATTCATGCCCGGTATGCCCGGAATGCCGCAGATGCCGCCGATGATGGCGCCGCGGGCGGGGGGCACCCAGGGCAGCATGGGCGGCGGGATGACCATGGTGATGACCGGCGACACCATTGTCGAGATGACGGCGGGAGCCTGCACCGCCGGGTTGTTTATCGGCGGCGTTGCGGCGG
>DATCQF010000331.1:0-4094 GCA_036569735.1 Allostellaceae bacterium
GGTCAACGCCGCGGCGCCGGCGAGGATCAGCAGCGGCCGGCGCTTCATCGCTGGCCCCCGTCGCCCTGGCCGCGCGGCGCGGCCGGCTGCACAATCGGCATTCGATCCGTCGCCTTGTACCAGTCGATCATCTTGGCGGTCAGACACATCGTCGTGATGCCCGCGGCATTGACCGCAAGCTGAATGGCGATAGCGGAAGTGTATTCCGAAAGGATGAAATGCCCGAGCGCCGAAAGGAGAATTCCCAGACAGAAGATCTCGAGCGATTGCTGGCCGCACAGCACCAGCGGCCGCGCCGCCATGCTGCCGAGAAAGCGTGCATCCCGCGGCACATGGGTCGCGACCAAGAGGACCAGCGCGAAGAACGGGACGAGGCGCAGCGGCGACAAATTGTTCTTGTTGACCGGCCACAGCGCCTTGAGGAACAGCCCCGGGAACGGCTCCCACACGCCGTGGATGGTCCAGCTGATTTTGACCACGAGCATGGCCGCGAGAACCACGGCGGCCGCCGGATATGCCACCCTGAAGAGGCGGGCCCAGCCCGGGCTTTGCGTAAAGCTGGCGCCATGGCCCGTCCGGTTGCCGAGCACCGCCCCGGAAACGAACAGAAATTGCCAGGCGAGCGGATTGAAATACCAGACATGGCCCTCGGGATAGGCCGGCACCGAGATGTCGAAGATCTGGACGACCAGGTAGAGAACCGCCGAGGACACCAGCACCCACAGCCAGTAGCGCCGCATGCCGAGCAAAATCGCCGGGAAGATCACCAGCATCACGATATAGAGCGGCAGGATGTCGAGAAAAGCCGGCTGAAACTCGAGCAGCAACGCCTTGACCACCGCGATGTGAGGCTCGTCGAGAAACTCCGCGACGCGCATCTCTTCATTGTACATCGGGTTCTTGAAGGCGGTCGCGGTATAGGACACCTCGGCGACGAACAGGACGAACAGGAAGATGTGCGCGACATAGAGCTGCCAGGCCCGGCGCAACACCTGTGCGGTGGCATAGAGCGCGCCTTTGCTGGCAAGGCGCCTTCCGTAGACCAGGGCCGCGGTAAAGCCGGCAATAAAGATGAAGACTTCTGCGGCATCAAAAAAAGAAATCGCCATCAGCGTAAAATAACTCAAGATATTCTCGGGAACGTGATCGATGAAAATGAAAATCAACGACACGCCGCGGAAGAAGTCGAGACGCAGATCGCGTTGCGTGGACGGCTCGGGCAAGGCCGACTAAGCTCCAAGGCGGGCCGGCCCAGGCATTGTCGCCGGGGCACCATAGTCTGGGCAGCATGGGCTGGGCAGCACGGTCTGTCCAGCGCGGGCGGCGTCGGAAATCACCTGCTTTGGCGTGGGAGGCACATCATGCAAGACCGCAGCATCCGGCGCGTGGCGGTGGTCGGGACCGGCACGATCGGCATGAGCTGGGCCGCTTTTTTTCTATCGCGCGGCATCGAGGTGACCGCCACCGACCCGGTGCCCGGGGCGGAAGCCCGATTGCGCCAGTTCATCGATGCGGCCTGGCCGGTGCTGGCGCGGCTCGGGCCAACCGCAGGGGCGCCGCCGCACCAAATGCTCACTTTTTGTGCAGACCCGGAAAGCGCGGTCGCCGCGGCCGATTTCGTCCAGGAAAGCGCCCCCGAGCGCGACGGGGTCAAACAGGCGCTGCTCGCCCGCATCGATGCGGTGCTGGCGCCCGACATCGTCATCGCCTCGAGTTCGTCGGGGCTCCTGATCAGCAACCTGGTGGCGTCCTGCCGCCACCCCGAGCGCTGCGTGATCGGCCACCCGTTCAACCCGCCGCATCTGATCCCCTTGGTCGAAGTCGTCGGCGGCGCGCAGACCGCGCCCGCCACGATCGAGCGGGCGATGGCGTTTTATGCGGCGATCGGCAAGCGCCCGATCCATATCCGCCGCGAGATCAAGGGGCACGTCGCCAACCGCCTGCAGGCCGCGTTGTGGCGCGAGGCGGTTCATCTGGTCGCCGCCGGGGTCGCCAGCGTCGCCGATGTCGATGCCGCGATCAGCGAGGGGCCGGGGCTGCGCTGGGCGCTGATGGGACCGCACCTGACGTTCCACCTCGCCGGCGGGGCGGGCGGGATGGCGCATTTTCTCAATGAACTCGGGCCGCCCGTGGAAAGCTGGTGGGACGACCTGGGCTCGCCGCGGCTAACACCGGAAGTGCGCGACGCGCTCGCCCAGGGCGTCGCCGCCGAGGCCGGCGGGCGCGACATCGCCGCGCTCGCCGCCGAGCGCGACCAGTTCCTCGTCGATCTCCTCGCCCTGAAAGCGTCACCCACCCTACGCAGCCGCGCCGGCGGCGACGATTAGCGCGGGCTCAATCGAGCACGGCGCGCAGGCGGTCGACCGCTTCGGCGATGATCTGCGGGTCACGGGCAAAGCAGAGCCGCAGATACCCCTCGCCCATCGTCCCGAAGGCGCTGCCCGGCGCGAGGCCGATTTTGGTCCGGGCGAGCACCTCCTTGGCGAAGGCGAGGCTGTCGGTCATCCCCTCGACCCGCAGGAACGCATAGAACGCCCCCTCGGGCCGCGCGACCTCGACCCGCCGGCAGGCCTGGAGACCGTCGATCGCGACATCGCGCGCGGCGCGGCAGCGCGCGACAAACCTTGTGATGAACGGCTCGCCCTCGCGGATCGCGACGATCGCGGCGTGCTGCAGAAAGGTCGGCGAGCCGCTGGTGTTGAACTCGACGAGTTTTTCCATCACCGGCAACAAATCGGGCGGCACCACCATCCAGCCGAGCCGCCAGCCGGTCATCGCCCAGTTTTTCGAGAAACTGTTAACAACGATCAGCCGGTCCTCCGGCTCGGCGTGGTCGAGAAAGGACGGCGCCGGGCGGTTGCCGTAGACGATCCGGCTGTACACCTCGTCGGCGATCAGCCACAGCCCGCGACGCCTGGCGAATTCCATCAGCGCCGCGATCTCGGCAGCCGAGATCATCCAGCCGGTCGGGTTCGACGGGGAATTGACGAAGATGCCCCGGGTGCGCGCATCGCATGCGGCAAAAAGTCGCTCGACATCGAGGCGCCAGCCGCCGCCCGGGACGGGATCGAGCGCGACGAGGCGCGGCTCGCCGCCCATGATCGATACCGCGGCGGCGATGTTGGGCCACACCGGGGCGACGATGACGAGATTGTCGCCGGGATCGATCAGCGCCTGCGTGACCAGCATCAGCGCCGTCATGCCGGAACTCGACACGACGATCCGCCCGGCCCCGGTCGGCCGCGCATGGAGCCCTGTCAGGTAGCCGGCGATCGCCCCCCGCAGCTCCGGCAGGCCCGCCTTGTAGGTATAGAAGGTATGCCCCGCCCTGAGCGCAGCGGTCGCCGCCGCGCCGATAAAGTCGGGGGTCGCCAGATCGCCCTCGCCGTACCACAGCGCAATGACCGCCGGGTCGCCCATGCCGAGCGCGGAAATTTCCGCGATGCGGGAGGCCGGGAGTTCGCGGATCGCGTCGCGCACCTGCATCGGTTCAGCTACCGGCATCGGTTCAGCTCTTGCGTTATCCGATGTTTTGTGACAGTGTGTAACACATCGTAACGTTCCCGTGGCGGGCAAGAACCTTTTCGATCCTCCTCCGCAGCACCTTCGCAAGAATTTTCAGCTAAGCACCTTTTTCAGCACCTTGCCTTAGCAAACGAGCCGGCTTCAGCCGGCTCGTAGCGTTTTGGGGCGATGCTGCGATGGCCAGGGGCTCACGCCAACCCCTGGCGGACCCGGAACGACGCCTCGGTCTGGCGCCGGACGTCGTCGAGCGAGACATCGGGCGCGATCTCGATGAGCTCCATGCCGCCGCCCTTCTTGTCGATCGCGAAGACCGCGAGATCGGTGATCACCACATCGACCACCGCGGCGCCAGTCAAAGGGAGGGTGCAGCGGTGCAGGAGCTTCGCCTCGCCCCGGGCGGTGTGCTCCATCAGGACGACGACGCGCTTCACCCCGGCAACGAGATCCATCGCGCCGCCCATCCCCTTGACCATACGCCCGGGGATCATCCAGTTGGCCAGGTCGCCGTTTTCGGCGACCTGCATCGCGCCCAGGATCGACAGGTCGATATGGCCGCCGCGGATCATCCC
>DATCQF010000332.1:0-1998 GCA_036569735.1 Allostellaceae bacterium
CGGCGCGCCCGCATCCTCCTCGCGCAGGCCCGCAAGATGCTCCCCGGGCTGGCCGATGAGCACGCCGATGCCAACTGGCCCGATGACCGCATCTCGATGTGGATGGGGCACCGTCCGTCGCTGCCCGATTCGCTGCCCGCGCTCGGGCGCTCGCGCGCCTGCCCCGATGTGATCTATGCCTTCGGGCACGGCCATGTCGGGATGACCGCGGCGCCGATGACCGGCAAGATCGTTGCCGATCTCGTCGCCGGCCGCCCGGCGCCGATCGACATCGCGCCGTTCGATCCCGGCCGGTTTGCCTGATCGGCGCCGCGGCTGGTCCGGCCGAGGCGGCGAAGCAGCGGAACCTTGTCCCACCCATGCCGTTGGCCATCGAACGCTGTATGTCGACCGAAGGCGACACGGCCGGCCGGCGCGACGGGGAGAGGCCCGCAAATGGCAAGGAGCACGATCGTCGCGCAGTTTCGTGATTACGGCGCGGCGCACCGAGCCTTCTACGAGCTGCTCCAGACCGGCATCGCACCCAACCAGATCGGCATTATCGCCGGCGACCGCAGCAACCACCCGCGGACCCACCACGATTTCAGGTTCCTCGAGGACGACGCCGAGAACCATCTTTCGGCACTGCGCCAAGGTAGGACGCTCCTCGCCGTTCAGGTCGACGATGGGGATCGCGCCCAGGTCGCGACGATCATTGAGCACCACGCGCCGATCGACATCGAGGAGAGCCAGCGCAGCGCTGCCGGCTTCAGCTGGGGATAGAATTCGGTATCGCCGTCGGCGTGCGGCTTCGCGTGAGATGCCGATCTGGATTGCGCAGGCCTGATACGATCATCATCGCTCGCTGAACGAACGGAGCCCCGGTGGGGGACCGGGGCTCGCATCGCGCGGCGATCGGGTCTTGGGGGATGTCCTTCGCCTTGCGATGACCATGACCATTTCACGGCCCTGGCGAATTGATCCAGGTCAATCCGGGTGGAATTTGTCGGGGGCGATCAATCCCCGGGTGATCCACCCTCGGGCGGGCCGGGTTGGCGCACCAAGAGGATGTCGCAGCCAAAGCGCTCGACCAGTTCGCGCAGCCCATCGCCGCTGCCCTCCGCCCCGCCCGATGCGATCGCCAGACAGCGGCAATCGAGTTCGCCGATCCGCTGGTGCAAGTCGGCCGGCGCGGCCGGCGCGATCTCGACCTGAAGCCGTACGGGATGATCGGCCAGCTGGTCGGCGACCCAGTTCTCCAAGCCGGCGCCGGTCTCGAACCCCGCGCCGGCCACCGCGGGCGGACAGATCACGGTCAGCGATGCATCCGCGGTATGCGCGATCTGTGCCGCCGCCTCGAGCAGCCGGGAAGATGCCGCGCCGCGGTCGCGCAGCAGCATCACCACCGCGCCGCTCGCGCTCCATGCATGCCGTGCCAGCATGAACAAGCCCGGCGCGGCTTCGATCGACGACCACCAGCGACACTCGACCCGAAAATGCCCGGCAATCGGGCGGGTCAGCGCACCGGCGACGACGAGATCATGGTGCGACGCGTTGGTCAGGGCACTTTCCGCAGCGCCTCGCACGATTTCGAACGAGCACGCCACCCCATGTCGTTTGGCGGCGGCGAAAAGCTCCCTCCGGGCGCGCTCGGCGGCAACCTGCAGATGCAATTCGATATGCTCGGCCGTCAGCGGTTCGGCGGCCGCCCCGAGGGTGAACTGGCGCGCGAACGGCAGGCTCGCCAGGCGCAGCAGATCCTCGTCCTCGACAAAGATGCCGTGCAGCGGGGCCTTGGCGCGCGCCGCAAGCCGGGCCGCGGTCTCGATCGCGGTGCCGTGCTCGGAGGCGGCGTCGAGCGGCACGACGACGCGCTCGATCGGTCCCGTCATTTGCGCACCTTCGGCCGGGTTCCGGCGTCGGACCCAAGGCGGCCGAGTTCGGCGGCCTTGGCGGCAAAGGCATCGAGGCGCGCGGCGATCCGCTGGTTCAGCGTGCCCGGCGGATATTCCCCGGCCG
>DATCQF010000333.1:0-1623 GCA_036569735.1 Allostellaceae bacterium
GGCCAGCGCCGCCGCCGCCATGCTCGCCATCAGCACCGGCCGCCGGCCGACCCGGTCGCTGAGGCGTCCCCAGAGCGGCGCCGTCATCATCGACATCAATGAATAGGTGGCGAAGAGCATCGTCATTTGCAGCGGCGAGGCGGCGAAGCGCTCCGCGTAAAACGGCAGCAACGGGATGACCAGCCCGAACCCGACCAGGTCGGTAAACACGATGAGGAAGAGAATTGGCATGAGGCGCTGTAGATATCGCGCCGACGCGCCACCGAACAAGAGCCGATCGACGCAGCTGCGTCATGTTGCCGGCGCGCTTTCGTCGACGAATCGCCCGCGCCGCACCCCGGGCCGGTATCCGATGTTGGGTGCCGGATCACGGTCTCGCCGCGATCCGGCCCAGTCCTAACATGCGGGAGATGGTGTCAGCGGAACACTCCCGCCAAGCAACGCTATGCGGAATTGCTGACTGAAAAGTTAAGGAATCTACCCTTTAGTATAGGTGATTGACCTATTCTGGTCGTGTCTGGGCACCCGGACCAGGATAGGATGCAATTGGGGATTATTTGTGCCGCAGTTGCCTATGAAAATTCGTCGACAACGTGCGGTGTTAATTGCACCTTAACCGCCAGGGTGTTTTCTAGGAGCGTCAATATCAACCGAGGAGACTTACGATGCGCATGTTGCTGGAGTTGTTTGAGCGGAACTCATTGCTGACGCAGGTGCTGTACGACGATGCCGGGGCAACCGCAATCGAGTACGGCCTGATCGCCGCCCTGATCGCGGTCGCCGCGATCGCCGCGTTCCAGTTGGTTGGCACCAACCTGAGCGACACGTTCCACGGCATCGCGACGCAGCTGTAGGCCGCCGCCAACAAAGCCCGATCGAACGCCGGTGCGGTTGAACCCGCGCCGGCTTTCGCCCTGCCCTGGCGAGACCCGTTACCCCGGCCCGATGAGCGCGCCGCGGAAGCGGACACGGCACGCGGCCGGGTCGAGATTGCGCTTGTAGGCGGGCGGGTCGTCGGGCTTCACCCTGAGCACCACGAAGGCGGTGCCGTTGCCTTCGCGCAACAGGCGCGCGCCCTCGGCAAGATCCGATTCGCCCGCCACGGTGCGGCTGCGCTTGATGCCCGAAGCGGCCGCGATCCTCTCGAGATCGACGCCAAGGCTGGTGTGGCTCTTCTGGTACCCGGTCTCGCCGTAATGGCCGTTATCGACGACGAGGATCGCGAGATTGGCCGGGTTGAGGACCGCGATCGTCGCCAGCGCGCCGATATTCATCAGTAATTCCCCGTCGCCGGTGGCGACCAGCACCCGCTTGTCGGGCCGCGCCAGGGCGAGCCCGAGCCCGATCATCGCGGCCCCGCCCATCGCCCCGGCCATCGTGTAGATATGGGCGCCGTCATGGGTCAAGGCGGCGATGTCGCGCGCCGTCCCGGCGAGCCCGGTCACGAACAGAAAATCCTCGTGCCGGCCAACCAGCGCCGGCACCGCATCGCGCCGGTCGAGGATGAAGCCGGCCGCGATCGCCGCCGCCATGTCGACGCCCTCGGGATAGTCCGCCATCACCCGCTCCTTAAAACGCCTTGGCGCCGAGCAATTTCTGGGTCAGCAGCACGGCGACCGCGTT
>DATCQF010000334.1:0-1983 GCA_036569735.1 Allostellaceae bacterium
GCCTTGCCGCCTTTGCCCGATACCAGCGCGAATCGGCCTGGACTTGGGAGCATATGGCGCTGACCCGGGCGCGTCCGGTCGCCGGCGACGGCCTGTTGTGCGAGCGCATCGCCCCGGCGATCACGGCGGCCCTGACCGCGCCGCGCGATGCCCGGCGCCTCGTCGCCGATGTCGCCGACATGCGCCGGCGCATCGCCGAGAATTTCCCGCGCCCCTCGCCGTGGGATCTGCGCAACCGGCGCGGCGGGCTCGTCGATCTCGAATTCACCGTGCAGTACCTGATGCTGCGCGAAGCGGAGCGGACGCCCGAGGTGCTGCGGCGCGAGACCGGCGCGGCGCTGCAGGCGCTCGGCACCGCCGGCATCTTGCCGCCGCAGGGGGTGCGCGAGCTCGGCGACGCGCTCGCCCTCTTGCGCCATGTCCGGGCGCTCTTGGCGCTGTTGTTCGAGGGCGTGCCGGACCCGGCCGCGCTCTCCGGCCCGGCCGGCGCCACCCTGGCGCGCTGCGCCGGCGCGATTGACTTCGCCCGCCTCGACGCGGATATCAGTGCCGCCTGCGCCCGCGTGCGCGCCTGGTACGACCGGCTGATCGCGCGCCCGGCGCGGCGCGTGGCGCAATCCCGCGAACCTGCGACAGGCTGATATCCCAGAGGAGAACGGCGCGATGAGCGTGCAACCAGGCGACAAGGCCCCCGATTTCACGATGCCCACCGACGGCAACGGCAAGGTCGCCCTCGCCCAGCTGCGGGGTAAGCCGGTGGTCCTCTATTTCTATCCCAAGGACGACACCTCGGGCTGCACCGCCGAAGCGTGCGGCTTCCGCGACTCGGTCCCGGATTACGGCAAGACCGGCGCGGTGGTGATCGGCGTGTCGCGCGACTCAGTCGCCTCGCATGACAAGTTCAAGAAAAAGCACGGGCTCCCGTTCATCCTCGGTTCCGATATGGACGGCAAGGTGACCGAGGACTATGGCGTGTGGGTCGAGAAAAGCATGTACGGCCGCAAATACATGGGGATCGAGCGCGCCACCTTCCTCATCGACAAGGACGGCGTGGTGCGCCAGGTCTGGCACAAGGTCAAGGTGCCGGGCCACGTCGCGGATGTCCTGAAAGCGGTGCAAGCGCTCTGATCACCGGCGAAACCCTGGCCGGGTGCGCGGCGGCGATCCTCGATGCGGCCGATCCGGCGCGCAAGGTCGCGCTGAGCCGGGCGCTGGCGGCACGCTGGCGCGCCGGCGATCAGGCGATCGGGAGTGCAAGTCCGAAGCAGCGCCCGGCGCGGCCGGAGCGCCCGCTGCTGCACCCGCCGCGCGACATGCCGAGGCGGCGCAATTTCGGCGCGCCGACCGGGCGGATTGCCCTCCTGCACGCGCTCGCCCATATCGAGCTCAACGCGATCGACCTCGCCTGGGACCTCGTCGCGCGGTTCGCCGGCCCCGGCCTGCCGCGCGGGTTTTTCGATGACTGGGTCGGCGTCGCCGCCGAGGAGGCCGAGCATTTCGCACTGTTGTCGGCCCGCCTCGACGCGCTCGGCGCCGCCTATGGCGACTTGCCGGCGCATGACGGGCTGTGGGAAGCCGCCGCGGCGACGGCGCACGATCTTATTGCCCGCCTCGCGGTCGTGCCGCTGGTGCTCGAAGCGCGCGGGCTCGACGTGACGCCGGAGATGATCCTGCGTCTCGAACGCGCCGGCGACCCCGACAGTGCCGCCATACTCGCCCGCATCTACCAGGACGAGATCGGCCATGTCGCGGTCGGGGTGCGCTGGTTCGAGCTGATCTGCCGCGAGCGCGGCCTCGACCCGGAGAGCACTTTCCACGACCGGGTCCGGCGCTACTTCACCGGCGCGCTGAAGCCGCCGTTCAACCGCGGGGCGCGCGAGCGGGCCGGCTTTCCCGCCACCTACTATGAGAAGGTAGCGGGTAACTCATTGGAGAAGCTGTGCATAGCAGCTGGCTAGGGCTAGTACATGGGTTCCTTTAAAG
>DATCQF010000335.1:0-1766 GCA_036569735.1 Allostellaceae bacterium
ACCCCCTCCCCGGCCCTCCCCCATCAAGGGGGAGGGAGTGAGCAGGCCAAATGCGATTGCCCTGGGGCCGGTGTTGCGGCGATGGGCAAAAGGCGGCGCTCGTCGTATAGAAAGACGCCCAGGAGATCACGTGACCCTCGACGAATTGGAAACCCCGCTCGATGTGCTGCGGCGCGTCTTCGGCTACGCGAGTTTTCGCGGCCAGCAGCAGGAGATCGTCGAACACGTCATAGCCGGCGGCGATGCGATCGTCTTGATGCCGACGGGCGGCGGCAAATCCCTGTGCTATCAGCTGCCGGCGCTGTTGCGTCCCGGGCTCGGCGTCGTCGTCTCGCCGCTGATCGCCTTGATGAAGGACCAGGTCGACGCGTTGCGCCAGGCCGGGGTGCGCGCCGCCGCATTGAATTCCGGGCTGCCGGCGGGTGAGGCGGGGGCGATCGAGCGGGCGGTCCGCGACGGGGCGCTCGACCTCCTCTATGTCTCGCCCGAACGGCTGATGATGCCGCATTGCCTCGACATGCTGCGGCGCTGCCGGATCGCCCTCTTCGCGATCGACGAGGCGCATTGCATCTCGCAATGGGGCCACGATTTCCGCCGCGACTACCAGGCGCTCGGCATCCTCAAGACGAATTTTCCGGATGTTCCGCTGATGGCGCTGACGGCGACCGCGGACGATCCGACGCGCCGCGACATCGCCGAGCGGCTGCATCTTGGGGGCGCGCGCCAGTTCGCCGCCGGCTACGACCGCCCGAACCTGTTCTACTGGGTGGTGGCAAAGCACAATGCGCGCGAGGATCTGCACCGCTTTCTCGACGCCGAGCACGCCGGCGATTCCGGCATCGTCTATTGCCTGACCCGGCGGGCTGTCGAGGACACCGCGCTATGGCTCAGCGAGCGCGGGCGGGAAGCGCTGCCCTACCATGCCGGCCTGCCGGCCGAGACGCGCGAGCATCACCAGAACCGCTTCCTGCGCGAGGAAGGAATCATCATCGTCGCCACCGTCGCGTTCGGGATGGGCATCGACAAGCCCAACGTGCGTTTTGTGGCGCATCTGGACGCCCCGAAGAACCTCGAAGCCTACTATCAGGAGACCGGCAGGGCAGGGCGCGACGGGCTCCCGGCGAACGCCTGGATGAGCTATGGCATCGCCGACGTGATGAACCTGCGGCGCCTCATCGAGGCGAGCGACATCGGCGAGGCGCAGCGCCGCATCGAGCGCCAGAAGGTCGAGGCGCTCATCGGCTTCTGCGAGACCGTGACGTGCCGCCGCCAGGTGCTGCTCGGCTATTTCGGCGAGCGCGAGCATCCGCCCTGCGGCAATTGCGACAATTGCAGGGAGCCGGTCGCGAGCTGGGACGGCACGCTCGCCGCGCAAAAGGCGCTGTCGGCGGTCTACCGCACCGGCCAGCGGTTTGGCGCGCATCATCTGGTCGACGTCTTGGTCGGCAACGCGACCGAACGCGTCCGGCGCTTTGGCCATGACCGGATCAAGACCTTTGGCGTCGGGACCGAACTCGACGCACGCGCCTGGCTGTCGGTGATCCGCCAGCTGCTCGCGCAGGGGCATTTGATGCCCGATCCCGAGGGGCATGGCGGGCTGGCGCTGGCGGAAACCGCGGGCGACGTCCTGCGCGGCGGGCGCGAGGTGCGTTTCCGCTCCGAGGTGCCGCGTGAGCGCGCGGCCGGCCGCAAGGCTCCGAAGGGACCAGTCGCAAAGGCGGCCGGCGTGGCGCTCGATCCCGCGGCGGAGAGCCTATGGCAGGCAC
>DATCQF010000336.1:0-5095 GCA_036569735.1 Allostellaceae bacterium
GCCAATGGCAGCATCCGGGCGAGCTCGGCCGGGTCGCGCGCCAGCTTCATGCCGCGCCCGCCGCCGCCCGCCGACGCCTTCAACAGCACCGGGTAGCCGATCGCGCGCGCGGCTTCGAGGGCGGCCGCGCCGTCGCGCACCGCCTCGGGTGAACCGGGCACCACCGGGATGCCAAGGCGCGCCGCCTCGGCCTTGGCGCGGACCTTGTCGCCCATCAGGCGGATATGCGCCGGCGAGGGCCCGATAAAGGTGAACCCGTGCTCTTCGCAAGCCGCCGCGAAATCGGCGTTCTCGGCGAGAAACCCGAGCCCGGGATGGATCGCGTCGGCCCCGGTGATCGTCGCCGCCGAGAGGATCGCCGCGATGTTGAGATAGCTCGCGCGCGCCGCCGGCGGGCCGATGCACACGGTCTCGTCGGCGAGCCGCACATTCATCGCATGCGCATCCGCGGTCGAGTGCACCGCAACCGTCCTCACCCCCATCTCGTGGCAGGCGCGGTTGATGCGCAGCGCGATCTCGCCGCGATTGGCGATCAGCACCTTCTCGAACATGCTACAGAATCGGGAGGCGGTCCGAGCGCTGCGGCGCCCCCACCCCAACCCTCCACCGCCTGCAGGGGAGGGAGCAAGCCGGCGCCCGTATAACCCTCCCCTGTGATCCCCGGATCAAGTCCGGGGAGGGGAGGGAGGGACCCGCGCCGAAGGCGTGGGAGGGTAGGGGCATACCGAGGGCCGGCGTCACTCGATCAGCATCAGCGCGGCGCCGTATTCGACCGGCTCGGCATCCTCGACGAAGATCCGGGCAATCCGGCCGGCGCGCGGCGCGCGAATCTGGTTCATCACCTTCATCGCCTCGATGATCATGAGCGTCTGGCCCTCGCTGACCACCTCGTCGACGCGCACAAAGGGCGCCGCGCCAGGCTCCGCCGCGAGATAGGCGATGCCGACGATCGGCGAGGCGACAGTGCCGGGATGAACCGCCCCATTGGCCGCCCCGGCAGTCGCCCCATTGGTCGCCGGACTCGCGACCGAAACGCCCGGCTCGGCGCCAGGAATCGGCACAGCCGCATGTCCGTTCGACGCCGGCGCGGCGTTGCCGGCCGGCTCGCGCGCCACCCGGATGCGGTGATCGCCGACCGCGTACTCGATCTCGGTGAGGCCGGTCTCGCTGAGGAGGCCGGCCAGCGCCCGGATCACCTCGGCGTCGGGCGCGAGCGGCGGGCGGCGCGCTCCAAACTTCACCCCGAGCTTCCCGCCGAGCTTCCCCCCGAAACTCAACGCGCGGCCTCGCTTGGTTCGGCCTCGATCACGCTGGCGAGCGCTTCCAGGGCGAGCTCGTAGCCTTGCGGTCCCAGCCCGCAAATCACCCCGCGCGCGGCGAGGCTCACATAGGAGTGATGGCGGAAATTCTCGCGCCGGAAGATGTTCGACAGATGAACCTCGATGACCGGCAGATCGGCCGCGTTCAGCGCATCAAGGATCGCCACCGACGTGTGGGTGAAGGCGCCGGCATTGAGGATGATGCCGTCGGCCGCCTCGCGTGCCTCCTGGATCCAGTCGACCAGCTGGCCCTCGTGGTTGGTCTGGCGAAAATCGATCGCGAGGTCGAGCGCGGCGGCGCGCGCCAGGCACCGCTCCTCGACATCGGCCAGCGTGTCATAGCCGTAGGTTGCCGGCTCGCGCACCCCGAGCAGGTTCAAATTGGGGCCGTTCAAAATAAAGACGGTCGGCAATCGCACACTCCCGAGCGGGCCGCGACGGACCCCCGCCTTATAGCATGCGAACCGGCGCCGACAAATCGGTGCGCCCGAAGCGGCCCGGGCAAAGGCTCCGGCGTTATTGCGACCCCGGCGCGGCGCCTCGGGGATCGAAGAATCAGCCGGGGTCGCTACTCGGCCGCCGCCAGGCTTGCCGTTGCCGGGGCGGGCGCCGGGGTGCGCGAGGCGGCCCAATACCCGACCCCCATGATGCCGGCGCCGGCGATCGCGTTGCCGATCGTCACCCATAAGAGGTTCCAGCCGAGCCCGGCGACCGACACGGTTGCCGGGTGTTCGGCGAGGAGCGCGATCGATAAGAGGGTCATGTTGGCGACCGAGTGCTCGAAGCCGCTGGCGATAAAGGCATAGAGGCACCAGAAGATCGCGATGCATTTGGCGGTGTCGTTGGTCATCCGCGCCGAGGTCCAGATTGCGAGGCACACCAGCCAGTTGCACAGGATCGCGCGGGCGATCAGCTCGATCGCCGGGGCGTTCATCTTTGCCGCTGCGACGGTGACGATCAGCGGGCTCTTGCCGGCGAGACCGGCAAGGGCCAGGCCGCCGCCGCCGGCAACGAACAGAACCGCGAGGAGGCCGCTGCCGACGAGGTTGCCGGTCCACGAGACGCTCCAGCAGGCGCCTAGCTCCTTGAGGCTGGTGCGGCCCTGCAGCCAGCCATGCGTCATGAACATCGTATGCCCGGTGAACAAATCCGACCCGGCGAAGATGACGAGGGTCAGCGCGATACCGAACGAGGCGCCCATCACGATGGGGCGGATGCTCGGGTCGACTGCATTGCCGACGCAGAATATGAGGATGATGCCGAGACCGACATAGGCGCCGGCCATCATCGCGCTGATCGTAAAGCCGAGCGGCGAGCGGCGCAGGAAATCCGCCTTGGCGACGGCCGTCTTGGCGAACTGGTCGACGGTTTCGATGAACATCAACACTTCTCCGTTGGGGTCACAGGGCGGCGCGCGGCACGGCGGCGCCTCTCAAGGGTTAGTTGGGCACGGGTGTTCAATAGACGTCTCTCTGGTAGCGGCCCTCGGCGGCGAGGCGGGCGAGGTAGGCCTTGGCCGCCGCCGGCTCCATCCCACCCTCCTTGGCGAGGATGTAGGCGAGCCCGCGATCGACATCGCGCGCCATCCGCTCGGCATCGCCGCAGACATAGAGATGCGCGCCGTCCTCGAGCCACGCCCACAATTCGGCGGCGTGTTCGAGGAGCCGGTGCTGGACGTAGATCTTGTGCTCCTGGTCGCGCGAAAACGCGGTGTCGAGCCGGGTCAACAGCCCCTGCCGGCGCCACGCGGTCAGCTCGTCCTCGAACAGGAAATCGGTGCCGCGCCGCGGGTTGCCGAAGAACAGCCAGTTGCGCCCGCGCGCGCCCGTTGCCTCGCGTTCCTGGAGAAAGGCGCGGAACGGCGCGATCCCGGTGCCCGGCCCGATCATGATGACCGGGCGGTCCGGCGCGGCGAGGCGCATGCCCGCGGCGGGGTGGACGTAAACCGAGACCGCCGTGCCGGGGGCGACCCGGTCGCACAGAAAGGTCGAGGCGACGCCGGTGCGCCGCCGCGCCCGCTTTTCGTAGCGCACCGCGGCGACCGCCAGGTCGATCCGGCCGGCGCCATGCAGCGGCGACGAGGCGATCGAATAGAGCCGCGGCTTCAACGGGCTGAGCGCGGAGATCAGCTCGGACAGGGGCGGCCGCGCCGAGGGGAAGCTCTCGAGCAGGTCCAACAGATCGGCGTCTTCCGGCCCGGCGCCGGGATAGCCCTCGGCCATCGCCTGGAGCACCCGCGATTCCTCGATGTCGTGGGCTCGCGACGAGAGCACCTCGATCGCCTGGTCGGAGGGCAGCCGGATCTCGCAGAACTGCGACAGCGCGTGCCCAAGCGGCCGCTCGGCGCCGTCCGGCGACAGGACCGCGGTCTCCGGCTTGGCTCCGAGCCGCTCGATGATCGCGTCCACCAGATCGGGGCAGTTGCGCGCGACGACGCCGAGGCTGTCGCCGACCCGGTAATCCAGGGCGCCGGTTTCGGTCTCGAGCACGACGAGGCGCGTGTCCTTCTCGGACCCACCCCGATTGAGCCGCTGTGCGGTGCGCAGCCGGGCGGGGAAGGGTTCTCCGGCGGCGCGGGGCGCAGGTGCGGGTGACAGGGCCGCGGCAATCGGGCTGGCCATTGGTCGGGCCGGTGCAACCGCCGCCCCGAGTGCCAGCCCAGGCATCGCCAGCTCCGCCACCAGCTCCTTGAGCTTGCGCGCGGTGGCTTTGCCGCCGGGAGTGCAGCGGGCGATATCGCTTTCCCCGCCCGATGCGATGGCCTCGGCATAGGCCTGGCAGGAATATCCGCACTGGCCGCAATCGGTCTGGGCCATTGCCGCCATCAGAACACGCTCGGGCCGCCGGCCGGTGGCCAGCGCGATACGCTCGTCGAGCGGCAGGCCCGGGTCGTGCCACGGAAATTCCTCGGGCTCGGCCGGCGCTTCCGGCGTGTGCGACACCACCGCGTGCGAGACCACCGCCTCCTGGCCGGGCGCCGAATTTGCGGTCGCGGCGTCGCTCCCGCCGTCGCCCAGGAGCCCGGCGAGGAAGCCATCGAGCCAGGCACGCTGCAGCGGTGAAAACGGCGCGTTTTGCGGCAGACTGGGGGCGATGAAGCTCATCGAGCGTTCCCGGAAACTCCCTCTCCGCCCCCGGGGGCGGAGAGGGTTGGGGTGAGGTGGGGGATTCCAGAGCGCTTGCCGACTCCCACCTCACCCTGCCCATCGCTATGCGATGGGTCCCCTCCCTCTCCCCCCTGAAGGGCGGAGAGGGACTTTTTTCGGACCGGCTCGGCGCCGAACAGCGCGGCCAATTCTTCGACGCTGTGGCGATTGGCAAAGGCCTGGAAGCTCTCGCTCGCCTGGCGTTGCGCGAGATAGGCGCCGAGCACGGTTTCGAGGCGCCGGGGGAGTTCGTCGGCCGGGATGCCACGGCAGATCTCGCGGCCGAGCGCCAGGGTGGCGCCGCTGCCGCCGCCGACAACGACGTGATACCCCTCGGCCTCCGCATCGTCGCCGGGGCCGCCGATGTCGACCTTGGTGGCGACGAGGCCGATATCGCCCACATAATGCTGCGCGCAGGAATTGGGGCAGCCGGTCAGGTGGATGTTGAGCGGCTGGTCGAGGTCGATCCGCGCATCGAGATGATCGGCGATTTCCAGCGCATGGCGCTTGGTATCGCTCAATGAGAATTTGCACCCGACATTGCCGGTGCAGGCGATCAGACCGGCGCGTACCGCGCTCGCACTCGTTGCCAGCCCGAGCGCTTCGATTTCGGCGACCGCGGTGGGGATC
>DATCQF010000337.1:0-2368 GCA_036569735.1 Allostellaceae bacterium
CGGCGGCATCCCATGTGATGGCCGGCGGCGACGGCGGCTCACCCGGCAGCAGAAGCTCGGCGACATGGCCGGCGGCCATGAGGCCGCGCACCACCGCGGCGCCGCACCCCGCCCGGCGGGCCGCTTCGGCGATCGAGTAGGCCGCGCCGTCGCGCAGCGCCTCGAGCACGCGGCGGCGCGCGGGGGTCAGCTTTTTGCCGCCGGTGGGAGATTCGCCAAGCGCGGCGAGACCTGCCGGGGTCGCGGCGCAGATCCGGCGCGGCGGCGGCGCGAGCAGAGCCTCCTCGACGCTCATCGCCATGCGCAGCACCGCTCCGGGCGGGCTCAGCGTATAGCGGGCGACGCGCTCGACAAAGCGGCGCAGTTCGGGCCGCAGCGCTGGCGTCGGCAGGATTTCGCCGACCGGCTTCAGCCGCTCGAGCGGGACCGCGGAGCCCGATTCTTCGCCCGCGTCCTCGCCCGCGCGGTCCCACACCACGCCAATCATGCGGCGCGGTCCGAGGCTGACGCGCACAAAGCTGCCCGGCTCGGGGAATGCCGCGCCCTCCGGCATCAGGTAATCGAGCGGCTCGGGCAGGGGCAACGGCAGCATGACCCGGACCCGGGGCAACCCAGCGGGAGGGTCGCTCTCCGGCTCGCTCTCCCGGTCATTCTCCCGGTCGTTCGCCCCGGGGCTGTTGGCAGGGCAGTCGGGCATCGCTACACTGACCCTTGGGCCGGCCGCCCGTGATCGCGCTTCGGGAGGATGAGTGCCGGCCATGGTTCAGGTTTCAGGTGTTGTTGGATGATCACCCGGTGCCCCGCTTTGCGCTCTCGGCGCTTCCGGCGCCCCCCGCTCCTCGCCGGGGCGAGGTAGCGGCGCCGTGGCCGATCTCCCGCGCGACAGGCAGCTCCCGCGCGACAGGCAGCTTCCGCGCGACAAGTCGGACCGCGAACGCGACCCCGTCGCCGCACCCGAACTGCCGGGAGAGATCGGCGGCCGCGACATCATCGCCTATCTGCGCCGGCATCCCGATTTCCTCGATTCGCACCCCGAGGCGCTGCGCCTGTTGCGCGCGCCGACGCGCGAGATTGGCGAGGATGTCTTCGATTTCCAGCATTTCCAGATCGAGCGGCTGCGTCGCGACCTGGCGCGCGTCAATGTCGAGCACCGCACCCTGATCGCCGCCAGCCGCGGCAATCTGACAAGCCAGGGCCGGGTGCACAAGGCGGTGCTCGCGATCCTTGCCGCCGCCAGCTTCGAGCAGCTGCTGCAGACGGTGACGACCGACCTTGGCGTCTTGCTCGATGTCGATGTCGTGACGATCGGGGTCGAGAGCACGGCGGCGCCGGCGGGGCGGCTCAGCCTCTACGGCATCCATCTCTTGAAGGCGGGGGCGGTCGACGCGCTGCTGGGCCCGGAGCGCGGCACGTTGATGCGCTCCGATGCACCCGGCGAAGCGGTGCTGTTCGGCAGCGCCGCCGGGCTCGTCCGCTCGCAGGCGCTGTTGCGCCTCGCCTTTGGCCGCGGCGCGCCGGTCGGGCTGCTGTGCATCGGCACGCGCCAGCCCGGGCGGTTTCATCCCGGGCTCGGCACCGAGCTCCTCGGCTTTCTCGCCCGGGCCCTCGGCATCACCATCGCGCAATGGCTGAATCCGCCGCGCTGAATCTCGCAGGTCGTGCAGACGAAACATGCGTCCTTCGAGACGGCGCTTCGCGCCTCCTCAGGATGACGTAAGCCTATGATAAAATTAAGAAAGAACGTCATCCTGAGGAGCCCGCACAGCGGGCGTCTCGAAGGACGCGCTGCGCTGACCCAGCTGCTGTACACCAGCGGCTCGTAGTCCGAATGAAGAATTTTCCCACCCTGCCCGAACCGGTGCCGTTGGCGCGGTTTTCCGCCGCCGAGGATCTGCGCGCCGCGATCGGGTTGTGGACGGGCTGGCTCGAGGGCGAGCGCCGCGTCTCGGCGCACACGGTCGCCGCCTATGGCCGCGATCTCGCCTTCTTTCTCGATTTCCTGACCGATCATCAGGGCGAGCCGCCGGCGCTGGCGACCTTCGCGCGGCTCATCCCCGCCGATTTCCGCGCCTATCTCGCCCATCGCGCGGCGCGGGTCGAGCGAGCCTCGATCGCGCGCGGTCTCTCGGTGGTGCGCGGGTTTGTCCGGTTTCTCGAACGCCGCGGTTTGGGATCGAGCCCGGCGCTCCTCGTGCTGCGCGCGCCAAAGCTGCCGCACAGCGTGCCAAAGCCGCTCTCGGTCGCCGATGCCGCCGAAATGATCGACGCGCCGGCGACGCTTGTGGCGGGCGGCGCAACCGCGGGCACCTGGCAAGGAGCGCGCGATGTCGCGGTGCTGACACTCTTATACGGCTGCGGCCTCAGGATC
>DATCQF010000338.1:0-8366 GCA_036569735.1 Allostellaceae bacterium
GAATGGCAGCGGAAAAAATCGGAGTTGTCGGGGCCGGGCTGATGGGGGCGGAGATTGCTCTCGTTTTCGCCGTCGCCGGGCATGAGGTGGTGCTGTCCGACCGCTCGGACGACATTCTGGCGGCGGCGCTCGACCGCCTCGCCCGGGTGCTCGACCGCGGCATCCCGCGCGGCTTCTTCAAGCCGGAGGACAACGTGCTAGCCCTGGCGCGGATCACGACGACGGTCGCGCTTGACCCTTTCGCGACATGCGATTTCGTCACCGAGGCGGTGTTCGAAGACGAGGCGGTCAAGGCCGAGACCTACCGGCGCCTCGACCAGATCTGCAAGGAAAACTGCATCTTCGCCAGCAACACCTCGACGATCCCGATCTCCACCCTCGCGTCCCATGTCGGCGAGGCGCGCCGCCCCAATTTCATCGGCACGCATTACTTTTCGCCGGCCTCGCGCATGAAGCTGGTCGAGGTGATCCCCGCCTTCGACACGTCGCCCGAGACGGTCGAGACCGCGATGCGCCTCACAAGCGAGGCCGACAAGACGCCGATCCAGGTCCGGGACGTCGCCGGCTTCGCGGTCAACCGCATGCTGCTCGCCTTCCTCAACGAGGCGGTGCGCCTCGTCGACGAGGGCGTCGCCACCCCGCAGGACCTCGACACCGCCTGCAAATTGGGGCTCGGCCACCCGATGGGCCCCTTCGAATTGATGGACGCGACAACCTCGAAGCTCTGCCTGCAAGCCTCCGAAATCCTCTTCGAAGCCTACGGCGAACGCTTCCGCCCCCCCGCCCTCCTCAAACAACGGGTGCGCGCCGGCCTCGTCGGCGGCCGCGGCCAGCGCGGCTGGCGCGACAGGCAGTCTTGAGAACGCCAAGATCAGTCCGCACCGCCGAGGCGTTCGGCCGCGCGCGTCTGTCGCGCTCGTTCTTCATGCGCGATTTTCTGCATAGCGAGATCGCCGAAATCCACGGCATCAGCAATCTGCCCGACGACCCCGAGCTCGCGATCGAGGCGGGAAGCCGGCTTTGCGAGGAATTGCTCGAGCCGTTGCAGGCGAGTTTCGGGCGGATCGCGGTGCGCTCGGCCTATCGCTCGCCGGCGGTCAACGCCTACGGCAACACGCACTACAACAATTGCGGCTCGAACGAGCGCAATTTCTCGCGCCATATCTGGGACCGCCGCGACGCACACGGCTTTATCGGCGCGATGGCCTGCATTGTCGTGCCGTGGTTTGCCGACCGGTACGCGGCCGGCGCGCCGTGGCAGGCGATGGCGTGGTGGATCCACGACCATTTGCCGTACAGCGAATTGCAGTTCTTTCCAAAGCTCGCAGCATTCAACATCGCCTGGCACGAGCGGCCCAAGCGGCGGATCTACAGCTTCATCCCGCCGCGCGGCCTCTTGACGAAGCCGGGGATGAGCAATCATGCCGGCACTCACGCCGATCTCTACGCCGGCTTTCCGGAGCTGCTCGCGGGGGAGGGCAGCAATCGAGAACCATCGGGGCGGACAAGCGTGTAAAGTGGCTGCCGCCCAATGCCCCTCCACCATCGCGATTGCCCCCATGGATAAAGCGATCGACCAGCTTCCCGCCGCAGCGGAATCTGCTGTGCCGCGGCTCACGCTGCACATTCCGCCGCATCATCCGGCGCCGGGCGAGCGGCCTGATTTCAGCTATGTCCGGCGCTATGCGGCCGGGGTCACCGAGCGCCCCGATATCGATGTGCCGGCGCACGCGACGCATGAGCTGGCCTATCACCTGATCCGGGTGCTCGACGACGACGGGGCGGCGGTCGGCGCATGGGACCCGAAGCTCGACCCCGAGACCTTGCGGCGCGGGCTCCGCGCGATGATGCTGACCCGCGCCTTCGACGAGCGCATGTACCGGGCGCAGCGCCAGGGCAAGACCTCGTTCTACATGAAATGCACCGGGGAAGAGGCGATCGGCGTCGCCCAGGCCTTCGCGCTTGCCGCCGACGACATGGCGTTTCCGACCTATCGCCAGCAGGGCATCCTGATCGCGCGCGGCTGGCCGCTCCAGGACCTGATGTGCCAGTGCTATTCGAACGCCGGGGACCGCCTCAAGGGCCGCCAGCTGCCGGTGCTCTATTCGGCGCGCGACGCGGCGTTCTTTTCGATCGCCGGCAATCTCGGCAACCAGTTCCCCCAGGCGGTCGGCTGGGCGATGGCGTCCGCCTACAAGGGCGACCACCGCATCGCGGTCAGCTGGATCGGCGAGGGCTCGACCGCCGAACCGGATTTCCACCACGCGCTGACGTTTGCCTCGGTCTACCGCGCCCCGGTCGTCCTCAACATCGTCAACAACCAGTGGGCGATCTCGTCGCACCAGGAGGTCGCCGGCGGCGAGGAGGCGACCTTTGCGGCGCGCGCGATCGGCTTTGGCCTCGCCTGCCTCAGGGTCGATGGCAATGATTTTCTCGCGGTCCACGCTGCGACAGGGTGGGCGGCCGAGCGCGCGCGGGCCAATCATGGCGCCACCCTCATCGAGCTCTTCACCTATCGCGCCGGGCCGCATTCGACGAGCGACGACCCCAACCGCTACCGCCCGGAGGAGGAAGCGAAGGAGTGGCCGCTCGGCGACCCCGTAGAGCGGCTGTCGCGCCACCTCGTACGGCTCGGCGAATGGTCGGCGGAACGGCACGCCCAGCTCGAAGGCCAGCTGGCGGACGAGGTGCGCGACGCGGCGCGCGAGGCCGAAACCCACGGCACGCTCGACAACGGCCCGCATTTCAGCGCCAAAACCATGTTCGAGGATGTCTTCAAGGAAGTCCCCGAGCATCTGCGGCGCCAGCGCCAGGAACTCGGGGTGTGAAAATGCGGAGGTTCCTCCCCCACTGCATCCCCGGCGAAAGCCGGGGTCCATTTGGCGGTCGCACGGGCGCTTCCGGGTGGATCCCGGCGTTCGCCGGGACTGCGGAGTAAAGCCATGCCGGCGATGACGATGGTCCAGGCGCTCAACTCGGCGATGGATTTGATGCTGGCGCGCGACCCCGACGTGGTGATCTTCGGCGAGGATGTCGGGTTCTACGGCGGGGTCTTCAGGGTGACCGACGGCTTGCAGAAAAAGCACGGCGACCAGCGGGTGTTCGACGCGCCGATCGCCGAGGGCGGCATGCTCGCGGTGGCGGTCGGGATGGGCGCCTACGGCCTGCGGCCGATCGTCGAAATCCAGTTCGCCGATTACATCTACCCGGCGACCGACCAGCTGATCTCGGCGGCTGCACGGCTGCGCTACCGCTCGGGCGGCGAGTTCTGGGCGCCGCTGACGGTGCGGGCGCCGTGCGGCGGCGGGATTTTCGGCGGCCAGACGCATTCGCAGAGCGTCGAGGCGATCTTCACCCATGTCTGCGGGCTGAAGACCGTCATCCCGTCCAACCCGTACGACGCGAAGGGCCTCCTGATCAGCGCGATCGAGGACGACGACCCGGTGGTGTTCTTCGAGCCGAAGCGGCTCTACAACGGTCCGTTCGACGGCCACCCCGACCGGCCTTCCCAGCCCTGGACAAACCACCCGCGCAGCGAGGTGCCCGAGGGCCATTACCGCGTGCCGCTCGGCCAGGCGGCAATCGTGCGCGAGGGCGCGGCGGTCAGCGTCCTCGTCTACGGCACGATGGTGCATGTCGCGCTCGCCGCCGCCGCGGAAGCAGGGATCGACGCCGAGATCATCGATCTGCGCACGCTGTTGCCGCTCGACCTCGAGACGATCGTCCGGTCGGTGAAAAAGACCGGCCGCTGCGTTATCGCGCACGAGGCGACCCGCACCTGCGGGTTCGGCGCCGAACTCGCCGCGCTCGTCCAGGAGCATTGCTTCTATCACCTCGAAGCACCGATCGTGCGCGTCACCGGCTGGGACACGCCCTACCCGCACGCCCTCGAATGGGCCTATTTCCCGGGGCCGGGTCGCGTCGCCGACGGACTGCGCCGCGCCCTGGAGGGGTGAAACCGATGGACCAGCGCACCTACAACATCGTCACCGCGACGCTGTTTCTGATCATCGCGGTGCTCCACCTGCTGCGGGTAATCCTCGGATGGCCGGCGCGGATCGACGGCCTCGATATTCCGCTATGGGCGAGCTGGCTGGCGATACTCGTCACCGGAGGGCTCGCCTATTGCGGTTTCCGGCTGAGCGCCGGCGCACGTTGAGATGGCGCATTACGTCGTCAAGCTGCCCGATATCGGCGAGGGTACGACCGAGGCCGAGATCGTCGCCTGGCACGTCAAGCCCGGCCAGGTGATCCGCGAGGACGACCCGCTCGTCGACATCATGACCGACAAGGCGACCGTCGAGCTGCCGGCGCCGGTCGCCGGCACCGTCGTCGCCATCAACGGCAAAGTGGGCGAGAAGCGCCCGGTCGGCTCGGAACTGGTGGTCCTCGATGTCGCGGGCGAAGGCAATGTCGCTGCCGAACCTCGCCCTCACCCACCCGCCGCAATCGCGCCGGGTCCCCCCTCTCCCGCGGTGCAGGAGAGGGTTAGGGAGGCACCGGCGCCGCTAACTCCCCTCGCCCGCACCGCGGGAGAGGGTGCCCGAGCGCGAAGCGTGAGGGCGGGTGAGGGGGCTCGCCCACCGTCACTCCCCCATCGCGCCGTCGCGAAGCCGCTGGCGTCGCCGGCGGTGCGGCGGCGCGCCTGGGATCTGGGGATCGAGCTGCAATTCGTCCCCGGCAGCGGACCGGGCGGCCGCATCACCCGGCAGGATCTCGACGCCTACGCCGCAACGCCCACGACGCCTGTCGTCGCCCCGGGACTGGTCCGCCGGGACGGCGTCGAGGAGGTGCCGATCGTCGGCCTACGCCGGGCGATCGCCGAGCATCTGCAGCAGTCGACGCGCCACATCCCGCATTTCTCCTACATCGAGGAGGTCGATGTCACCGCGCTCGAGGAACTGCGCGCCCAGCTCAATGCCACCTATGCGACCCGCGAGCACCTGACCCTCCTGCCGTTCCTGATGCGCGCGATCGTCAACGCCGCCGCGGCGCACCCGCAGGTCAACGCCCGCTATGACGACGACGCCGGAATCCTGCATCGCCACCAGGGTGTGCATATCGGCGTCGCGACCCAGACCGAGGGTGGCCTCCTGGCGCCGGTCGTGCACCATGCCGAGGCGCTCGACCTCTGGCAGGCCGCCGCCGAGCTGCGCCGTCTCGCCGAGGTGGCGCGCGCCGGCAAGGCATCGCACGACGAGCTGACCGGGTCGACGATCACGCTGAGCAGCCTCGGCCGCCTCGGCGGGCTCGCCGCGACGCCGGTCATCAACTATCCGGAGGTCGCAATCGTCGGGGTCAACCGCATCATCGAGCGCCCGGTCGTACTCCCGGGCGTGCGGGATGGCCAGATCGCGATCCGCAAGATGATGAACCTGTCATCCTCGTTCGATCACCGCATCGTCGACGGCTGGGAGGCGGCCTCGTTCATCGCGCGGATCAAACAGCTGCTCGAACAGCCGGCGATGCTGTTCATCGCCTGAACAATCATGCGTCCTTCGAGACAGCGCCGTCATCCTGAGGAGCCGCCGCCAGGCGGCGTCTCGAAGGGCGCGCTTCCTCAGGATGACGTAGGCTTCTGATGGCATTAAGAAAGCACATCATCCTGAGGAGCCTGCGCAGCGGGCGTCTCGAAGGACGCGCCGCGCCGATACAGCGTCTTGCTAGGGGCCTCAAATCATGCCGGAAACCCTGCGCCCGCGCGTACTCGTCGTCGGCGGCGGTCCGGGCGGTTATGTCGCCGCGATCCGCGCCGGCCAGCTCGGTCTCGACACCGTTCTGGTCGAGGCCGGAAGGCTCGGCGGCACCTGCCTCATTCGCGGCTGCATCCCCTCGAAAGCGCTGATCCACGCCGCCGACCGCTTCTCCGATATGGCCGACGGCAAGACGCTCGGGATTGCGCTCGACAGCCCGCCGCGTCTCGATCTCGCGCGCACCGTCGCCTGGAAGGACGGCATCGTCGACCGTCTCAGCACCGGCGTCGCCGGGCTCCTCGATCGGGCCAAGGTACGGGTCGTCGCAGGCTGGGCCAAATTCACCGACGCCAAGAGCTGCACCGTCGAGACCGCCGCGGGGCCGCTCGCCATCACCGCCGAGCATGTGATCCTGGCCTGCGGCTCCGAACCGGTGGCGTTGCCCGGGCTCCCGTTCGGCGGGAAAATCATCTCCTCGACCGAGGCGCTGGCACTGGGCGCGCTGCCGGAACGGCTGGTGGTGGTCGGCGCCGGCTATATCGGTCTCGAGCTCGGCATTGCCTTCAAGAAGCTCGGCGCCGCGGTGACCGTCGTGGAGGCCGCCGACCGCATCCTGCCGCGCTATGACGACGCGCTGACCCGGCCGGTGCGGCGCTGGCTCACCCGTGCCGGGGTCGACCTCCACCTCGGGGCGAAGGTCGCCGGGCTCGACGGCGAGGGCCGCCTCCAGGTCGAGACCGCAACGGGGCCGCTCGCCCTCGCCGCCGACAAGATCCTGGTGACGGTCGGGCGCCGGCCGCTGGTCGAGGGCTGGGGCCTCGAAGAAATGGCGCTCGACCGGGCGGGGCCGTTCGTCAGGGTCGACGACCAGTGCCGCACCGCGATGCGCGATGTCTGGGCGATCGGCGATCTCACCGGCGAGCCGATGCTGGCGCACAAGGCGATGGCGCAGGGCGCGATGGTCGCCGAGATCATCGCCGGAGAGCGCCGCCGCTTCGATCCCGCGTCGGTCGCCGCGATCGTATTCACCGAGCCCGAGATCGTCGTCGCCGGGATGCTGCCCGAGGAGGCCGCCGCGGCCGGCATCGAGGCCGCCGTTGCGGTCTTCCCGTTCGCCGCCAGCGGGCGCGCCATGACCCTCGATGCCGGTGCGGGCGGCGGCTTTGTCCGCATCGTCTCGCGGTCGGAGGACCAGCGCATCCTCGGCATCCAGGCGGTCGGCCACCAGGTCGCCGAACTCGCCGGCGAATTTGCCCACGCATCGGCGATGGGCGCCGTGCTTGAGGATGTCGCGCACACGATCCACGTCCACCCGACCCTCGGCGAAGCCTTCGGGGAAGCCGCCCTCCTCGGCCTCGGCCACGCGCTCCACATCTAATAATCGCATTCCCGGCGAAAGCCGGGATCCACCGGGCGAGCGCACGAGCGGCGGATGAGTGGGTCCCGGCTTTCGCCGGGAATGCGGACTTTTTTCATTGTCGTTGCGGGGAGTGCGGCGACGACGCAATCTCGCGCTGCAACTCCGTCAAACGCGAAAGGCCTCGCCATGATCACCGCCGATCTGACCGGAAAGACCGCGCTCGTCACCGGCGGCGCGTCGGGCATCGGACTCGCCACGGTGGAGGCCTTTGCCAGGAGCGGCGCGACCGTCGCGCTCAATCACCTCGCCGACGATGCGCGGGGCGCCCGCGAGGTCGAGCGGCTGAAAGCGGCAGGGCACCGCATCATCGCCGCGCCGGGCAATGTGTCCAAGCCGGGCGACGCAGAGACGATGGCCGCGCGGGCGATCGACGCGCTGGGGCGCCTCGATTTCCTGGTCAACAATGCCGGGACCCCAGCGACCCCGGCGCCGATCCCGTTCGCCGAACTCGACCGCCTCGACGAGGATTTCTGGCAGACCATCATCAATACCAATCTGATCGGGCCGTTCCGCTGCGCCCATGCCGCGGTCGGTGCTCTCAAGGCGGCGAAGGGCGCCATTTGCAGCACCGCCTCGATCGCCGGGGTGCAGGGCAGCGGCAGCAGCATCCCCTACGCGACGAGCAAGGCCGGGGTGATCAATTTGACGCGCAGCCTCGCCCGCACGCTGGCGCCGGATGTGCGGGTCAACGCCGTCGCGCCGGGCTTTGTCGACAGCCCGTGGAACAAGGACTGGCCGGCCGACCGCAAGGCCCAGTCGATCGAGCGAACGCCCCTCAAACGCGCCTGCCGGCCCGAGGACATCGCCGAGACGATCTTTTTCCTGTGCGCCGGCGCGGCGATGATCACCGGCCAGACGATCATCGTCGACGGCGGGCTGACGCTGTGACGGCGGAGCTGCGTGCAGGCCCCACGCCGCCCGTCGCCGACGCGGAATATGCCGAATGGCTGCGCGCCGAGCTCGACCGGCTCTTTGAAAAGGCGTTCTCGAGGACCTTCCCCGGCCACGATCTCGGGTTCGTCGTCGGACCGTGGGCCACCCAGATCCGCCTCTTTGCGATCGATCTTTTCAATGTGCTCAAACCCGAACTCTTGGCATTGCCGTGGGGTTCGCACCCTGACGCTGCTCGATGTCGGCGCCGGCTCCGGTGTCGGCACCGCGTTGCTGGCCTCGCTGCTGGCGAAACCCTACTTTGGTTACACGGTCGAGTGCGAGGCACTGGAACCATTCGGCGACTGGGCGGGGCTCTATCC
>DATCQF010000339.1:0-3099 GCA_036569735.1 Allostellaceae bacterium
TCGCCAGCGAGGGCACCTCCAAGGTCAATTTCGTGCGCGCGATCCGCCAGGCCGGGGGCAGGATCGACACGGCTTTCGTGATCTTCAATTACGGGATATTTCCGCAGATCGACACGAGCCTCGCCGCCGAGGGCATCACCCTCCTCGCGCTCGCCACCTGGTGGGATGTGGCGGCCACCGCCGAGCGCCTCGGCCGCTTCGCCCCCGGCCAGTACGCGGCGGTCGAGAGCTTTTTGAAAGACCCCGAAGCCTGGTCAAAATCGCGTGGTAGCCCTCGGGGTTGATCACCAGACAAAAAGAAAAACGCTTTACCGCAAAGGGCGCAAAGGTTTCGCGAAGGACGCAGAGGAAGCGCGAAACCGAGATCGGTCACGCAACCATCGGCGTCAGAAGATCGGATCAGTCTACAGGGACTAACCAATAAAATCGCATTCCCGGCGAAAGCCCGGATCCACCATTCCAGCCGGTCGATTTGTTGATGAGTGGGTCCCGGCTTTCGCCGGGAATGCGATTCGTACTGTTGTGCTATCGCTGAGAGCACTCCGAGTGGGGTGTCACCCTTCGCGTCCTTTGCGAAACCTCGGCGACCTTTGCGGTAAAGCGTTAATTTCTTAATTTCTACGGCGCGGTCCCCATGCGGGTTTCCTCGACGAACTGCTCGGTGGCGGCGTCGATCGCGCGCCCCGATCGGCCGCGCGGGGCGTGGACGTAAAGCGCGCGGCCGACCGCCGGCGCGGCGCCGGTCTGCGGCGGGGGGAGGGGGATCTGGTAATCGACCGGCCTGGCATGATCGGCGACGAGGAGGTCGGGGCGAAAGACGCTGTTCATCTTGAACAGGCCCTTGATGTAATTGGTCCGGCCGCGCATGAGGAGACCGGCCGAGATGCCGGCTATCTTGCGCAGCTGGGTCCAGCCGAGAAACTTGGCGTAGATCGCCCGCTGGGTCGCCACCAGCTCCTCGTAGAATTCCGCGAGCGGCAGCCGGGTCGGCAATACCGAATGCTGGATGTCGAACAGGCGGTAATCGCGGGTTTGCAGCCGGCGTTCCTCGGTCAACCAGCTCTCGGTGCCGGGATAGGGCGTGTTGACGCTGATGTTGATGATCTCGGGCTGTTCGAGGCACCACTCGCGCACGATGCGAAAGCGCTCGCGGTCCCAGTCGGGGTCGGCGATCAGGTTGATCGCCAGCTGGAGGCCGAGCGAGCGGGCGAATTCCAATGCCTCGAAATTGCGCCCCAGCGGCACCCGCTTCCGGTATTTGAGGAGGCCCTCCTCGTCGATCGCCTCGAGCCCGAGAAAGATGTACTCGACGCCGAGCCGCTTCCAGAAGCGGAACACCTCCTTGTTGCGCAACAGGACGTCGCCGCGCGTCTCCAGATAATATTGCTTCCTGATGCCGGCGCGGGCGACCGCTTCGCCCAGTTCCATGCCGTGGTTCTCGTGGATGAACGCGACATCGTCGACGATGAACACACCGGGTTCCCGGATCGACCGCAGATCCTCGACCACCCGCTCGGGGCTGACCAGGCGGTAGCTGCGCCCGTAAAACGTCCAGGCGCTGCAAAACGAACAGTCCCACGGGCAGCCGCGCGAGAATTCGATCGAGGCGCAAGGGTCGAGGATGCCGAGGAAATACTTGGTGCGGTGGCGCAACAGGTCGCGCGCCGGTAACAGGGTGTCGAGCGAATGGACAAAGCCGGGCGGCGGCCCCTCGCCCACGGCGGTGACGGCGCCCGGTATGGCGTCAAGATGGGCGGTGGCGAGGTCGGCGCCGGCCTCGATCGCGGCGAGGAGCGGCGGCAGCCCGGCCTCGCCCTCGCCGCGCAGCACGCAATCGATCGCGCCCCTGCCATGCTCGATGATCGCCGGCGCGACAAAGGACGCGCTGTGCCCGCCGACGCAGATGATGGTGCGCGGCAGCAGCGCCTTCGCCGTCTTGGCGAGGTCGACGATCTCGGGCACGTTGGCGAGGTAGTTGCACGAAAAGGCGATGACATCCGGCCGGAATTCTCCGGCGAGGCGCAGAAACGCGGCGTGGCTCTCGACCTGCAGATCGATCAGCCGGACCTCGTGGCCGGCCGCCCGCGCCGAGGCCGCGACGAGCTCCAGCCCCAACGGCTCCAACCGCAGGAAGATTTTCGTGTACATCAGCGGGCCGGGATGGACGCCGAGGATCTTCATGCCCGACTCTCCCCTGTTACGGTCATGCTCGACCGTGGAACGATCGCGTGAGTTACGCGAACGTTCCGGCCCGCGTCAAATTTACATTTTCAACAGGCGCTTTACGTTGCCATTGAGGATCTTCGCCTTGTCCTCGGCGCAGAGCGGGATGCGATGCACCCAGTCGGTGCCGGGCGCGTTCTCGACAAACGGGTAATCGACCGAAAAGAGGATGCGGTCGATGCCCATCTCCTGGACGCAACACAGGAGCGCCGGGTCGGAGAAGAAGCCGCTCGTGGTGATCCAGAAATGCTCGCAGAAGGTGTCGCGGAACCATGTCGGCCCGGCGCCGTCGCGCACCAGCGCCATGTTGATGCGCCACAACAGAAACGGCAGCCCCTCGCCGAGATGGCCGAGAATGATCTTGAGCCGCGGATAGGTATCGAACACGTCGCTCAGCACCATCCGGATGCCCTGGGTCGCGGTCTCCACCGTAAAGCCCCAGGCGGCGCGCAACAGGTTCGGGTACTTCTCGACATAGTCCTTGTAGTAGGCCTCGACCACCGCCGGGTGCGGGATCGCCGGGTGCAGGTAGAGTGGTACGTCCAAGGCCTGCGCGCGCTCGAAAATCGGCCAGAACCGCTTGTCGTCGAGGAAGAGGCTCCCGGTCAGCCCGTGCACCATCGCCCCCTTGAAGCCGAGCCGGGTCACCGCGCGCTCCAATTCGTCGGCCGCCGCCTTGGGGTCCGCGGTCGGCAGCATCGCGAAGGCGGCGAAGCGGTCGGGATGGGCGCGCACCGTGTCGGCGAGCCGATCGTTGGCCCCCGTCGCCAGGCGGACCGCCAGTTCCGCGTCGAGCCGCTGGACCGACGGGGCGCCGTGCGACAAGACCTGGATGTCGATGCCGGCGGCGTCCATCCCGGCGATGCGGCCCTGGCC
>DATCQF010000340.1:0-3774 GCA_036569735.1 Allostellaceae bacterium
ATCGGAAGCCTCGCGGGTCACGAGTACGCACTCGCGGCAACCGGTCCTCGCCGCCGAGTTGGACCAGGCGCAGCCGCGCGCCCTCGCGGGTGCTTGCCGCCTCCCGCTGCGCAAGATCTTCGTCGAACTGCCGAGTTGCCAGCAGACTTCGGGCCGGGATCGCGGGCCGCGGTTCGGGGTCGGGGTCGAGGGTCAGCTTGATAGGCTCAGCCGGCGCCTCGGCGGCCTCGTGCTCAATGACCGGCTGCTCAAGCGGTTCCTGCCCACCGCCCGACAGCATGCCGAGGAGAATCAAGGCCAGCTTGCTCCGATCGGGCTCGGCCGCCATCAGGGGGCCGCCGTCCTTCCCGGTTATCTCGGTGGCCAACCGGTCGCCAAACTGGGCGGGATTTAGCTTGCTCAACAGCCACTTTTTGCTGTCGATTTGAAGCCTGAGAGCAGCGACCGCCGCATTCGAATTCCCTTCCCGCGCATCAGCCGCTGCCGCGACCGCCGGCGCAGAGTCGGCCAGGGCGTTCAGATCCTCGGCCACCGCATGGCACCAGAGCGCGCGGGCGGTGAGGTACGCGTCGCGGAATTCGGGCCGGGCCGCAACCCATCGGCGAACAGAACGCGCATCCGGCATGCCCGGCTGTTCGCAGACCTCCACGAGCGACTGTCCCGCCGCTATCTCGGCGCAAATCTTGGCCCCCAACTTCGCGGCAAACGGGGTGCAGGATTTCATGCCACCGCCCCCGGAAGCGGGCGCGATAACAGGGTGCGGGCACTTGCCTTGACGAACAGCCCAGCAATGCCGTGCAGCACCTCCGGCCGCAGCACCATCCCCAGACTGAACGGACGGCCCTGCGCGTCGTGCGCTGGTGGCCTCGTCGCCGGGACGAACTCCAACCGCTCGCGTCCCCCGGCGACGAGGCGAAGACGTGGGCGCGGGCGCAGCAAGTCGGCTGGCTCGATCGTGGTGACGGCGCGGCCCGGCTCGATCAAGAGTGCGGCAACACGATAAGCCGGGTCGGCGGCGGCGCGCTCTATCTCGCCCACAAGCCGGTCGCTAAGCGACATCCCGCCACGGCCCAGCCGATAGGCCGCCAGCGCCTCGGCTTCCGCAGGCGCATCCACCGGACGGGCCCGGCAGGCCAAGGCGAGCGTTATCATGATCGCCGACCTCGCCGATATCACCGCGCTACCCGCACCGTTGCGGCCCGGCCGGCCATGCGGGACCATGCCAGCCATGCGGAACCGGTCCAAGACCGACCGCACCTCGACGGGGTCAAAATGCTTGGTGAGAGAGTGCCGCAAGCTGGCGACGTTCGCTGTGTTCATTGAGGCACATTATCACGCGGCATCGCCGATTTCCACTGATTGTTTATCAGGCATCACAGAGCGAATAAAGCTAGTCAAGACGCCATTTTATCCACATTTTCGTCACCGTGTCCTCATTGTGTCCGCTCCGGTGGTCGCGAGGCAGGCCAGCATCGCGGCCAGCTTTGTATGCGACCGGGATTTTCAGAGGTAGGGGCACCCGATGGTGGCCGGACGCCCTTGCTCGCTGGTATCTCGCGCAGCAATTCACCGCAGCGGTTGGGATGGTTGACCATCGATCAGCCTCGTCTCCGCCCCTGAGTGCCGTTCGACGGCGGGCCGGGCTCGGGCGCGCGAGCGCGTAAGTCGGACGGCTCATGCCTGTTGTTGCTCACGTCTGGTTCCTTTCTTGGGTAGCCCGGTGTGCAGCGAGCACCCGAGCCCAAGCGAGGGGTGCGCGCTTTGCGCACCTAGGGGGGGTATGGGGGGTGCGTAAAAACAGGGGGTGGAAAGGGGGTACGCAGGGGGTGGAAAGGGGGTAAAAATCATGCTGGTGAGAGCCTCCGCCGGCCCTGTGACGGTGGCCCATAGGTTTCCGTCTTCACCTCTGCGGCACGTAGCATCCGATGCATCGCGGCCTCGAACGCCGGCTTGCCGAGCCCCTCGCGGTCGGGCCGCTTGCTGAAAGTCCGAGGGGCATAGTTGGGAGCCGCCGGGTTAGGACTGGTCCACGTGCCTTCGGCGTAGGTGGCGGTCAGCAGCGAACGGAAGACACGATCGGCCTTGGCCCCGAGGGCAGCACGATCAACGCCGGTCGGCTCGTCGAGCGCCACGAAGCCGCCGCGCTGCCATCGCAGGCGCAGGACGTCACCGGCGCCGGCATAGTTTGCCTTGAGCCGGGTCAGCTCGCGCTCGTCGGGGTCTGCATCCTCACCGGTCGTGCGGGTCAGGTAGAGCCGGCTGCGCACCGCGTTGTTCCAGTGGGTCGAGCCGCTCAGCCCCGAGCCCGTGCTGATGCCCGCGGCGCTCGGGTGCGCCAGCAGCAGCACGGCGCCGTCGATCTTGATCGCGAGCCGGCGCAGCAGGCCGACATAGGCGTTGACTTGGCGTCGTTTGATTTCATCACCGCCGAAGAGGTTTGTTACCGCGTCGAGGACGACGAGGCGCGCCTTGAACTCGACAGCGCGCCGCTCGACTTGGCGGAAATACTGGGTCGGCCGCACGCCGCCGCTTTCGTCGGCCTCGACCAACTCGGCCTGGTCGGCGACGGCGCTGTGCCACGACATGTTGCCCAGCGCGGCTACGTCGACGCCCGCCAATTCGGCAAGCCCGACAAGCCGCCGGTGGAGTTCGTCTTCCTCGTCCTCGGCATAGACCCCGATCGAGCGGCATGGCGTCGCCGATAGTCCCAACCACCGCGTCGCCGTTGCGGTAGCAATTTGCAAACTCATGGCGAGCAGTGATTTGCCCACGCCTCCGTCGCCGCTCAGCAGCGTGACCTGGCGCGAGGGTAACCAATGGGGCACCAGCCAAGGGCGGTCGGGGACTATGGCGCCGGCAAGGTCGGCAGCCACCGTCCAACCGAGCGCGGCCGACCCGGCGCCGATTTGGTCGACCTTCTGCAGTTGCTCCACCGCGTGCGCGGCGACATCTGCGGCCGGCCTGTCGATATCGCATGAGTAGGTTTTGGCGACCGCATCCTCGAGCACGGCAAGCATCGCCCTTCGCTGCGCGAGATCGAGGAGGGTGCGGCCGTAATGCTCGGCGTTGATGATCGTAACCGCCGATTCGGCGAGCCGCATTAGGTATTGCACCCCGCCTATCTCGGCGAGCGCACCGTCCTGGTCGAACAGGTTTTTGAGGGCGACCGGGCTCGCGGTCTGGCCGCGGTCGACCAGCGTGCCGATCGCGGCATAAATCCGGCCGTGCACCGCGAGGAAGAAATGCTCCGGGGCAAGGAACCCGGCGACCCGGCTATAGGCCACATTGTTAACGAAGATCGCGCCCAAAAGCGCCTGTTCGGCCTCGGTGTTCGAGGGCGGAATCGGGATCGTCGGCTCGTCCGCGCGCCATGCGGCGGTCATGCCGCCCTCGCCTCGTCCCGGAGCACCTTGCCGAGGATCTGTTCGATGATCGCGACCTGCTTCGGCGAAATTGGGGTGCGCTGACGGCGCAGGGTGCTGATAAACCGCCGCTCCCAATCCGTGAGCAAATCGGCATAGGCCTCGCACAGATCGAGCGCATCGTCGACGCTCTCGACCTCGCGCTCGCGCCGCGGCTCGGGTACGGGTCGCAGGATGTCGTGCCATGTGAGCCCGGACTGGCGGCGCAGTCGCTCGGCCATACGGGCGGCGTTGACGATCTCGCCGTCGCTGTCGCTGGAAAACATCCCGAGCAGCTTTGCCAGCCGGTCGCGGTCGAGGGGGGTGCCGGTCATGGCGCGCACCGTTGCGCGGCATTTTTTGATTTAATAAC
>DATCQF010000341.1:0-2450 GCA_036569735.1 Allostellaceae bacterium
CAGCAATGTCGCAGCCTATCGCGACCCTGCGGTCATCCTGATCGACCAGCTGAAGCAGATCTATATCGACGGCACGCTCAACCCCATCGATACGGCCCAGTGGTATCCGACTGTGATTCGAGGCGTATCTGCCCCCCGATCTCGCGGAGTAGCTGCTCGATCTCATCGAGCGCGGCGTGTTCGCCGATCCAAGCGAGGCGGTCTTCGTCATCCTGGGCGAGCATCGCGACCTGGAGCCGCACGCCGATCTTCGCCGCGAATTGCTATCCCGCTCGTGCCAGGCCGCGATCGACGATCCGCCGCCGGCTCGCGGCATAGTCCTCGCTCTATAAGCACCTGGTGCGGCATGGGCTCGCCACGAAGAACCCGGTCGGCGAGGTCGAGCGACTGGCGATCAATCGCGACGAGGGCTCGACCCTCGCCTCCACCAAAGCGCAGGCGCGCAAACTGCCCGACATGCCGGCGGAGGACACGATCGCCGGGTTGCGCGACCGCGCGATCCTGTCGGTCTGCTTGCAGGTCGGGTTGCGGCGCGCCGGGATCGCCGCGCTCAAGGTCGGCGATCTGCACCAGATCCGCGGCGATCAGGTCGTTGCCGAACACCGCAATTGCGTGCTTCCCTCAACGGCCGAGGCTGAGCCAACATTGGGCCAAGCCTCGATGAGGAACTCGAGAGCGGATTTGACAAAGAAAGGCCGCAAGGCAAGGTTGCGTGACGCATTCACCGTCCACGACCGAACCGGGGCGTCGCCGCGGCCTCGTCGCCGCGATTTCCTGCATTGCCGTGTTCGGCGCCGGAATGGGCTTCTCGATGCCGCTCTTGGCGCTGATCCTCGAAACGCGCGGTGTCAACAGCAGCTTGATCGGCCTCAACGCCGCGATGACGTTTCTCGGCGTCATTCTCGCCGCACCGGCGGTGCCGTGGGGGGCGCGCGTGCTGGGCGCCAAGCCGTTGATGCTCGGCTGCCTTACCGCCGGGCTCGTCTGCTTCGCGCTGATGATGCTGAGCGACAGCCTACCGCTGTGATTCCTGCTCCGCTTCGGCACGGGCGTGGCCGGGTCCGGCCTGTTCACCGCGTCGGAGGCGTGGATCGGCAGTCTTGCCGGCGACCGCGACCGTGGCCGCATCATGGCGATTTACGCCACGGTTCTATCCGCCACACTCGGCGTCGGGCCGCTTCTGCTGCCGATCACCGGGATCGCGGGTTGGCCGCCGATCATCGCCAATGCCCTCCTTGCCTTGTTCGCCGGGCTGCCTCTGCTCGCGACGCCGATCCGCCTCGGACTCGCCGAGGACGCTGCCCCCCTCGGTCTCGCCGCCCTGGCGGCGGCGCTACCGGCCGTGCCGGCGGCGGTCGTCGTCTTCGGCCTGTTCGAGGGCGCGACCCTTGCGCTGCTGCCGGTCTGGGGGGTGCAGATCGGGCTCTCCCCCGATCTCGCGGCATCGACGCTTTCGGCGATATATTTCGGTGGCATCGTATTGCAACTGCCGCTCGGCTGGGCATCCGACCGGATCGCCCGACTGGGGGTGTTGCGGATCTGCGGAGTGGCCGCTTTCCTCGGCGGCGCGCTGATCCCGTTCCTCGGCGGCTCGATGATCGCCACCTTCCTGGCGCTATTCTTGTGGGGCGGCTTCGCTGGCGCATTGTATCCGGTGGCGCTCAGCATGGGCGGCGACCGCTTTCGCGGTCCGCAATTGGTGGCGGCCAATGCCGCCGTGGTCATGTGCTATGGCTTCGGCTCGCTGGGCGGCCCGATACTCGGCGGCGCGGCGATGACCCTTTCCGGCCCGCACGGCCTGATGTGGTTGGTTGCGCTCGCGGTCCTCATTTTCCTGCCGGCGACGTTCATCCGCGGGCAGCGGAGCGACGCGGGATAGGGGAGAACGGGCCGGACAAAGGGAGCGAAGCGCGGGGCCGGACCCCGTGAATCCGCAGTGGGATTTTCGAGCCGGCGGATTCGGTCAGGCGAGGATGGCGCGGCGCCGCAACTCCTCGACAAGCTGGTCGGCAAGGGTCTCGGGGTCGTGGCCGATCGTATTCAGGCGAATGTCAGGGTTCTGCGGCGGTTCATAGGCCGAATCGATGCCGGTAAAATTGGGGATCGCGCCGGTGCCGGCCTTGGCGTAGAGGCCTTTGATTGCCGAAGCCGATCTCGTTGATGTCGAGCGTGTGCGCCGCGACATGCGCGCCGCTGTCGACATCGATCCGGTGCTTCAGCCCGGTGACCGTCGCCGATACGGTCCGCGTGCCGATCTTGAGCCAGTAGGAGCGGCCGGGGACGAGGCTCTCCTCCTTCATCCACACCAGATGCGCGGCGAACTGGTCGGCGAACTCGGCAGGCGCCTGCGGATCGACCAGCATGTCGCCGCGCGCGACATCGATCTCGTCCTCCAGGGTCAGGGTCACCGCGTCTCCCGTCGCGGCGCGCGGCAGGAGGCCACCGAAGGT
>DATCQF010000342.1:0-2086 GCA_036569735.1 Allostellaceae bacterium
GGTGATGGCCGCGCCACTGCCGGGATAAAGAATCTTCCCGCCGTTTGTGGCGTTCACCTGGACCGCGGCGAGCTTGCCGTTGTCGTTGGTGATCCCCAGGGTTCAGCCGGTGTTGATCGCGTTTACCGACGGCAGCGTCACGGTCAGATAACCGAGCGGGCTGTTGGAGGCCGAAATCGCCGTCCCGTTATCGGCCAGACCGGCGCTGTAGCCGCTGACCGCCGGAAAATGCCAGCGCGACAGCCCGCCGATGCCGGCGAGCCCCAGTTGCTGCGCGGTCGCCGGCGTCATCTGTTCGACCCGGAAATTGCCGCCGGCATCGTATTGCAGCGTCACATATTCAAAGGAATTGCCGGCGAGGGTCAGCGAGGTCTGTCCCGCGGCGTTGGCCAAGGGGTAAAGGATCAGACCGCCATTGGTGCCGTTGACCTGGATTGTGAGCCCCTTGCCGTTGTCGGTGGCGAACCCCATCGACCAGCCCGAAGGCAGCCCCGTCGTCGACGGCAGGGTCACCGTCAGCCCGGCGCTGGTGTTGAAGCTCGATACGATCGTACCGTTGTCGCCCAGCGTCGCGGCATAGCCGGAACTCGACGGATAGAGCCAGTTGCCGGGCCAGTCGCGGCTCTCCATCCCGTTTGCCGCCAAGGTGCCGCGGGTGGCGCTGACGATGCGGAAATTGTTGCCGTCCGATACGAGCTGGAGATACTCGTAATTGCCGGGGCCGAGCGTCACCGAGGACAGCGCCTTGCCGCCCCCCAGGATCATGCCCGCAGGCGCGGTGACGGTGAGGCCCTTGCCGTTGTCGGTGGCGAACCCCATCGACCAACCGGCCCCGCCCACGCTCGGGGTCGGCAACGTCACCGACAGCGAGGCGCCTGGCGCATTGAAGGAAGAAAGCACGGTTTTGTCGTCGATCGGGGCGGCGCTGTAGCTCGCCGCCGAGGGAAACTGCCAGCGCGCCCAGTTGCCGGCGCCGATGATTTCGATGCCGGCGGATTGCGGCCCGCGGTTGACGACGTTCCCGGCATAGGTCGGGTTGAGCAGCAAATTGTGTGTGCTCGCCGTCGCGTTGATCGCGGTGGTGCAGGCGAAATAGGGCGAGACGAAGGTGTTCATCCCGTCATGTGGGAAGGTGATGCTAAGGCAGGTCGGCGAGACTTCGAGATCGAGCGTGAAGAAAATGTTGGCGTAGTTGTATCCGTTCTCGAGCACGACGCCGCGCCCGCCGGTGCCTGCGGCGGTGCCGGAGCCCGAGATCCGCGAGAACTGGGTCTGCTCGAAAGCCAGACCGGCGGCGCCGCCGGCCGATACGCACGCCGCCCAGAGATCGCTGTCGAGCACGTTGTTGAACTGGCAGCCGCCGGCGGCGGCGTTGCCGCTCGCATTGTTGACGTTCAGGTGATCGAGCTTGATCGTATTATGGGCATCCGAAAAATCGGCCTTGCCGATCACCACCGCATAGGCCGGGGTGTTCGCGAGGACGAAAAGCACGCCCTCTTCCTTGAAGTAGAAGCAGCCGGTTGGGCTGCCCGGAACCCCGCCCGAACACTGGACCTGCACTACCGGACCGGCGGCCACGCTGCGCCCGTCGATCGTCGCGCCTTCGGAAATGAGGCGGAACCCGTTGCTCGCCTGGCCGGCATAGTCGACCGTGATCTTCGCGGTGACCTTGTAGGTACCGGGCGGGACGTGCACCGGCCAGTTGTTGGTGACGGCGGTGTTGATCGTCGTCTGGATCGCGCTGGTGTCGTCATGGCTGCCGTCACCGACGGCGCCCCCCGCCATGTTCGGGCAGCGAACATCGATCCACGGACGGCCCGAGCACATCAAGACGTCGCCGTTCAACGTCGCCGTGCCAGTCGTCGACAGCGTCGAGAAGCTGCCCGGCGATTGCGCCAGCGCGCTTCCGGCGACGAGCACGCAGCCAAATAGCGCGGCTGCCGTCAGGGCGCGGTCGATCCATCTCACCGGCAACATCGCGGTCACCATCGCCGCCCGGCAAAGGCCTGGCCGGTCGTCGCGCCAAAGATGCTGACCGCCCCGGCGGGCTTGTAGCCGGAGGGGGTTGCGAAGATGCCGCCATTCG
>DATCQF010000343.1:0-2426 GCA_036569735.1 Allostellaceae bacterium
GTGTAGCGCGGCGGCGGCTGGGTAAAATGCTGCGCCGGCTCGACCGCGCCCCGCGCGAGGCTCTCGCCGTTGCGCATCGCCGGCAGACGGCGGCCCTCGCCGTCCTCGTCGGCCGCGTCGTCGCGGTCCTCCTGGTAGAGCTTGAGGAACCCGTCGAACACCACGACCGACCCGGTCGCGTGGAGGCGCAGGCGACCGGTCGGGTCGGCGATGTCGATGCTGACCTGGTCGAGCACGGCCGACGCCATCTGGCTCGCCACGGTGCGCTTCCAGATGAGCTCGTAGAGCCGGCGCTGGTCGTTGTCGAGATGGCCGGCGACCGCGTCGGGGCGGCGGGTGAGATCGGTCGGGCGGATCGCCTCGTGCGCCTCCTGGGCGTTCTTCGCCACGCTGCGGTAGACGCGCGGCTCGCCCGGCACATAGCGGGCGCCGAATTCGCCGCCGATCAGGGCACGGGCGGCGGCGATCGCCTCCTGGGCAATGGCGACGCCGTCAGTGCGCATATAGGTGATGAGGCCGACGGTATCGCCGTCGAGCTCGATGCCCTCGTAGAGCCGCTGGGCCACCCGCATCGTGCGGACCGCGCCGAAGCCGAGCTTGCGCGAGGCTTCCTGCTGCAGCGTCGAGGTGGTGAACGGCGGAAACGGGTTGCGCCGCACCTCGCGGTGCTCGACCGAGGCAACCGTGAAGTTGCCGGCGGCCAAAATGGCATCGGCGGCGGCCTTGGCCTTCGCCTCGCTGTCGAGGTCGAAGCGCTCGAGCTTCCTGCCGTCGAGGTGCGACAGGCGCGCGGTGAAGCGCTCGCCGGCCTCGGTTCGGAACTCAGTTTCGATCGTCCAGTATTCGCGGGCCCGAAACGCCTCGATCTCGCCTTCGCGCTCGCACACGAGGCGCAGCGCGACCGATTGCACGCGGCCGGCCGAGCGGCTGCCCGGCAATTTGCGCCACAGCACCGGCGACAGGGTGAAGCCGACGAGGTAGTCGAGCGCGCGGCGGGCGAGATAGGCGTCGACCAGTTCGCCGTCGATCTCGCGCGGGTGGCGGAATGCTTCGAGGACCGCGCTGCGGGTCACCTCGTTGAAGACGACGCGCTTGACGTCGACGCCTTTCAAAACGCGGCGCCCCTGCAGCACTTCGCGGACATGCCACGAGATCGCCTCGCCCTCGCGGTCGGGGTCGGTGGCGAGAAACAGCTTGTCGGCGCCGCGCACCGCCTCGGCGATCTCCTTCATGTGCTTCTCGGACTTGCCGTCGACCTCCCACGACATGGAAAAATCGTCGTCGGGGAGGACCGAGCCGTCCTTGGCCGGGAGATCGCGGACATGGCCATAGCTGGCGATGACCTTGTAGTCGCGCCCGAGATACTTGTTGATGGTTTTCGCCTTGGCCGGCGACTCGACGACAACGACGTTCATGGGGACATTCAATAAAAGGCAAGCGCTAAGGGTGAGTTAGCGGAGCGACACGAGGTTGCCGGGATGACGCTCGATGCGGCCGGCGAGTTCCAACTCGAGGAGAAGGGTGGCGACGGCCGCGGCTGACAATTGGCATTGGCGCACCAGTTCGTCAACCGCGACCGGCGTCGGGCTGAGTTTTTCGACGATCAGCTCCAGCGCGTCATCCTCGCCGACCGTGGTGAGCGGACCCGGCATCGACGGCGCCTCGCGCAGCTTCAGACGCGGCAGCCCAGGGGTAATCTCGCGCGCGATCTCGTGGGCCGGGGGGCGGCCCTGCAGAAGCGGCCCGAGCTGAGCGATGACGTCGGCGGCGGTTTCCGTCAGGGTCGCCCCGCTGCGCAAGAGGTCATTGGTGCCGCGGCTTCGCGGGTCGAGGGGCGACCCCGGCACCGCGAAAACCTCGCGGCCCTGTTCCAAAGCAAAGCGCGCGGTGATCAGGGATCCCGACTTCGCCGCCGCCTCGACCACCACGATGCCCAGCGCCACCCCTGAGATGATGCGGTTGCGGCGCGGGAAATGGCGCGCCTGCGGCTCGGTGCCGAGCGGCAGTTCGGCGAGGATCGCGCCGTCCCGCGCGAGCGCGTCGTAGAGCCCGCGATTCTCCTCGGGGTAGACGATATCGACACCGCCGGCGACGATTGCGACCGACCCTGTCGCCAGCGCCCCCAGATGCGCCGCCGCATCGATGCCGCGGGCCAGCCCGGAGACTACGACGATCCCCGATTCGCCGAGACCGGCGGCAAGCTCGCGGGCGAGCCGGCGGCCGTTGGCCGAGGCGTTGCGCGCGCCGACCACCGCGACCATCGGCGCGAGGATCATCTCCGGGCGGCCGAGCATGGTCAGCACCGGCGGGGCGTCCTCGACCGCGGCGAGCGCGGCGGGGTAGAGCGGCTCGCCCCAGCACAGGAGGCGGGCACCGATTCGTTCGATCGCGGCGAGGGCGGCTTCGGCGTCGCGCCGGCTCATCGC
>DATCQF010000344.1:0-2723 GCA_036569735.1 Allostellaceae bacterium
GATTTCGACATCTTTTCACCTTCGACGGTCCACCAGCCATGGGCGAACACGCGGCGCGGCGGTTCGAGACCGGCGGCCATCAGAAAGGCATGCCAATAGACCGTGTGAAAGCGCAGGATGTCCTTACCTACGACATGAAGATCCGCAGGCCAGAAGGTTGAATAATCGTTATTTTCAATCTGCGGATAGCCTAATGCCGTGATGTAGTTGGCGAGCGCGTCGAGCCAGACATAGATGACATGGCGCGGGTTGCCCGGTACCGGGATGCCCCAGCTGAAGCTGGTGCGCGAGATCGACAGGTCGTTGAGCCCGGATTTGACAAAGCTGATGACCTCGTTGCGCCGGCTGCGCGGGGCGATCGCATCGGGATGAGCGTCGTAGAACGCCAAGAGGCGGTCCTGCCATGCCGACAGCCGGAAGAAATAATTCTCCTCCTCGACCCATTCGACCTCGGCGCCGGTCGGCGCGATCCTCGATCCGCCGGGGCCATTGATAAGTTCGCTCTCGTCGTAGAAGGCCTCGTCGCGCACGCAGTACCACCCGGCGAACTTGCCGAGATAGATTTCGCCGCGCCGTTCGAGTTCCTGCCACAGCGCCTGCACGCCGCGGATGTGGCGCTCCTCGGTCGTGCGGATGTAATCGTCGTTGCTGATGTCGAGCAGCCGGTCCATCTCGCCGAACGCGGCGGAAACGCGGTCGGCATATTGCTGTGGCGTCAGCCCGAGGGCCTGCGCCGAGCGCTCGACCTTCTGCCCGTGCTCGTCGGTGCCGGTGAGGAACTTGACGGTGCGCCCATCGAGCCGCATAAAACGCGCCAGCACGTCCGCGGCCACCGTCGGATAGGCGTGGCCGAGATGCGGCAGATCGTTCACGTAATAGATCGGGGTGGTTACGAAATACGGCCGGTCGGCGCTCATCATCTTCTCCAAGGCGCAGATATGGGCCAAAGCGCTGATATGGGGCCGAACCCGCGATCGGTCCAGCGATGACGTAGGGTCCGCGGCGCCCGCGAGCTTCTACCGCGTCGCGCCCGAGTTCGCAAAGAATGCGCCCGAGATCGCAAAGAATGCGCCGAGGATCGTCTGCTTGCGATCGAGATTGAGCGCATCGGTGCGGGCAAAGCTGCGCCCGATCTCGTCGCGCAGCGCGGCCCAGCGCGCCGCCGGCGCCCGCAGGCTGAGGCGCTGCACGACACCCGCTTCCCGCGTGGGTTGGGGCTCCCTGCCCTCCCTCCCCCGCGCCGCCGCGACGGCGAGCCGGGCCAATAATTGCGTCACCAGCTCCTCGACCGCGCGATAGGCCTCCTCGGCCTCGCTGCGGGCAAGCCGGTCGGCGAAGGCATGCAGCGCCACCGGGTCGATCCCGCCGTCGCGCGAGAGGAGCGCCAGAACCGCCTCGTAGAGCTCGACCCCGCCGGCCCCGGCAAGATCGAGAGCGCGGCCGATGCTGCCGCCGGCAAGCGCGGTCAGCGCCTCGGCCTGCGGCTCGGGCAGGTCGGGCCGGTTGCGCTGGAGCAGCAGGCGCACGACCCCCGGCGCCAGCGGCGCCAGCGGAAACCGCCGGCACCGCGAGCGGATCGTCGGGAGGAGCCGCCCCGGGCTGTGCGCCACCAGGAGCAGGAGCACGCGGCGCGGCGGCTCCTCGAGGATTTTGAGGAGCGCATTGGCGGCGCTGCGGTTCATCTCGTCGGCGCCGTCGACGACGACGACACGCCAGCCGCCCTCGGCCGGGGTCAGCCGCAAAAAAGTGCCGATCTCGCGGGTGTCCTCGACGATGATCTCGCCGCGCAGCCGCCGGCGGCGCGGGTCGTAGGCGCGCTCGACCGTCAGGAGATCGGCATGCCCGCCCGAGGCCACCCGGCGAAAGACGCCGCTGTCCGGGGAAATAGCCAGCCCGGTTTCGCCGAAGTCGCCTGGATCGACGCCATCATCCCCGAACAGCCCGCCTGGTGCGCCCTCCCCTGCCCCGTTCGCCAGCGCAACCCCATTCGCCAACACGAAACGCGCGAGTCGAAAGGCCAGTGTCGCCTTGCCGATGCCGCGCGGCCCGCTCAGCAGCAGCGCATGCGGCAGCCGGCCGGATTGGAACAGATGCCGCAACGCACTCTCCGCGGCTTCGTGGCCGGCGAGATCGGGGTTCGCGCGCGGCGCTGGCGGCGCAGGGATCGCGGGGTCGTCCGCGCTGTCCCGGCCGCTTCTCATTCCAGGGCAATCCCAAGGCGCGCGGCGACGGTTGCCAGCACGGCGCGGTGCACGCCGGCCTGATCGCCGGCCGCGTCGATGACGACGCACCGTGCGGGATCAGCTTTAGCGATCTCAAGGAAGCCGTTACGCAGTCGCCGGTGAAACTCGTGCTCGAGCTGCTCGAAGCGATCCATGATCATCGAGCGACGGCCTACCCGGGCAAATCCCTCCTCGACCGACAGATCGAGGATCAATGTCAGATCCGGCGCGAAGTCGCCGAGCGCGAAACGGTGCAAAGTCAGGAGATCGGCTACGGGCAGCCCGCGGCCATAACCCTGATAGGCGAGCGTCGAATCGGAGAACCGGTCGCCGATCATCCAAGTGCCGATATCAAGTGCCGGCCGGATCAGCCGGACGACATGATCGCGCCGCGCCGCATAGAGCAGCAAAGCTTCGCAAACGGCGTCCCAGCGTTCGCTGTCACCTTCGAGCAGCAGCCGCCGAATGTTCTCGGCCCCCGGCGAACCGCCGGGCTCACGC
>DATCQF010000345.1:0-4180 GCA_036569735.1 Allostellaceae bacterium
GAGACAGTGCAATGCCGCACCTGTCCGTCGCCGGAACACCGCGTGTTTTCTGTACGCGGCGGCCGACCGCGTCGTCCTGGCGTTGCGGCTCACCGCGCCGCTGAGCGGTCCGGAGACGCCCGCCGCCTCGCCGCCGGCCGCCGCGCCGCCGTCCGCCTCGCCGCCTGCCGCCGCGGCGGCCGTGCCCCTGCGCGAGGCGCTATCGACGCGGCTGGCTTCGGTCGTGCCGGGCATTCCGGCGAAGGCGCGCGAGGAGGCGGCGCGGGTCTATGAGGGAGCGCGCGGCAACAAGGCGCAAGCTGCCGCGCTGCAACCCGCGGGGTTCTGGCGTACTTCCGACCGGCCGAGCGCGGACAACGCCGAAGAATCCGCGCTCGAGAGCTGCCAGATCGCCCATGGCCAGCCTTGCGTGCTCCTCGCAGTGAACGACACGCTCCAAACGGCCCCGCCGGACGACAAGTGGCCGCACCGGGATATGGTTCGGGCGCGCTATGCCGGGCTGTTCGATCCCGAGCAGATTCCCGGTTCGTTTCCGCCGATGCGCCGGCGCACCGACGTGGCGTATTACCGCCTCGCCCAGGGCCCGAAGGCCGCCGCGTTTACCCCTAACCGCGGGAATGTCTTCATCGTGACCGGGGCGGCAAGCCAGCGCGCCGCGGAAGAGGAGGCGCTCAGGGCCTGCGAAGCCGATCCCCAGCGCAAGGCCGACAACGGCCTCTGCTTCCTCTACGCGGTCGGGGACCAGGTGGTGCTGCCGCGGCGCCTCAAGGAACCCTTGAGCGCCACTCCGCCGAGGTAAGCCGGGGCGGCCGCCCCTTGAGGGCGATTACGCCAATAGCGCCCGGGCGATCTCGTCCCATTCCTGGTCGAGCGGGGTGGCGGGCGGGGTCTTGCCGGCGCGTTTGTACCAGCCGCCGGCATTCATCTCGTCGCCCTCGACGCGGTGCAGGTAGGCATGCGCCCAGGCGCCCTGCTGGTCGGCCTGCGCCTGCGCCTGCGCACAGCGATGGCCCTGGTGCCAATCGCCCTTGGCCTGCCACCACAACGCCTGCAATGCGCCGCTCGTGCCGGCCGGCGGGGAGGCGCCGGCGAGCGAGGATTTGAAGGTATCGAATTGCATCTCGGTCCTCCTTCGCATGGATCAGCGGCAACAATAGCGCGTTTCGGCTTACTCACGCGAGCATCCGGTCGAGCCGGTCGCGCAGCCGGTACCAGCCGCCGACCAGCGGCAGGAACCACGGGTTCCCGGTATAGAGCGGGTGATCGGGGAATTCGCCGCCGTCGAACGCGCACGGGGCATTGGCGGCCCTGGCGATCTTGCGCGCGGTCTGGGTCCCCAGATAGGTCATCATCGCGATCCCGCTGCCGTTGCACCCGAGGCAGTAATGGAGCCCGCCCTCTTCGCCCATATGCGGCAACGCGTCGAGGGTGAAGGCGGTGTTGCCGGTCCAGCTGTGGGTCACCCTTGTGCCCTTCAGCTGCGGAAACCGCTCGGTCATGTAGCCGTGGAGCACCCGGGCGCAGAGCTCTGGGTGGGCCGGAGTAAAGCGGGCCCGGCCGCCAAACACCATGCGGGTACCGTCCGGCGACATCCGGTAGTAGCACAGGACCCGCTTGGTATCGGAGATGCTGCGCCCTCTCGGGATCAGCGAGTTCGCGACATCGGGCGGCAACGGCTCGGTCGCGATGATGTGGCTGGCGATCGGCACGATGCGGCGGCGCAGCGCCGGCGTCACCCTGCCGGTATAGCCGTTGGTGGCGATGACCACGTCGCCGGCAATGAGCGTGCCGCGGCTCGTCTCGATCCGCCACCCCCCACCGCCATTTGGGCCGTTTGCGGTAATTTTCTCCACCGTCGCCTCGGCGCAAATCGCGACATCGCGGCGACGGCAGGCATCGAGGAGGCCCTTGTAGTAGAGCGCCGGATGGAGGCTCGCCGAGCGCTCGACGACCATCCCGCCGTAGTAATAATCGCTGGCGAGCTCTCCGCGCTGGCGCTCGCGCGATACCATGTACGCGCCCGATTGCGCGGCGTCGTTAAGGCTCCTGAGCCGCTTTTCCTGGGAGGCGAAATGGGCCGGCGTCCACGCCCCGACAAAGCGCCCGCGCTTCTGCCAGAAGCACTCGATCTGCTCCTCCGCGATCAGCCGCTCGATCAGCGCAAAGGCGTCCGATGCGTCCGACAACAGGCGGTGCGCGCGCTCGGGCTCGACCGGCGTCGCGCGCCCGGAAAAACTCTTGCCGACATTGACCCCGCCGCTGACCGAGCCGCCGTTCCTCGTGCTGGCGCCGACCCCGAGGGCGCCGCGTTCGAGCACCACCGCGGCGATGCCGTGCCTCGAAAACTCGAGCGCCGCCGCAAGCCCGGCATAACCGCCCCCGACGATCGCCACCCGCGCCTCGCGCGGCACGTCCACCAGTTCGCCGGCGGCCGGCGTATACGCCTCCCACCAATACGGCGTGGCCACGAAATCGGGGTGAAAGATGTCGGCATTGCGCATCAGGCGTCGCTCCGCGGCACCATGGGCGATTATGTTGGCACGCGCCCCTTTACCGCGTTGGCGCGGCCAGCGTAGGTGATGCGCCCCGCTTCATCCGCCGGTAGGCGCGCGCGCACCCCTGCTTTGAGCTGCTCGGCATCGCCCGGGGCCAGGGGGGCGATGATCGGGCCAATGTTTGGCGACATCAGGTTGAGCGTCCAGAACTCGTCGAAATCGGTGAAATTCCGGTGCACCGCGATCTCCCGCGTTTCGACCGCTTCAAGGCCCGCACCGGTCCATAACTCCCGCAGGGTTTCGATCCGCGACGCGCCGGCGCTCGGCGGAAGCAGGGGCGTGAGGCCCATCGTGCGCATCTCGGCCTGGATCGGCCCCCCAGGATGTCCGCCGCCCAGAACGTCCCAGGCATAGGCCGCGACGGAGCCGCCCGGGCCGACCACTCGCACCATCTCGGCGACTCCTTTGGCCGGATCGGGAACGAAGAAAATCACCAGCGCCATGATTGCTGCATCGAACCTGTCGTCGGGGAAGGGCAGCGCCATGGCGTCGCCCTGGCTAAATTTTGCCACGCGCGCCGCGGGCCTGGTGCGGGCAAAGGCGAGCTGTGCCTCGGACGGATCGATCCCCTGAACCTCGGCCGGAGCGCAGCGATCGACCAGCAGCTCAGTCAAGGCGCCAGTGCCGCAGCCGATGTCAATCCATCGCAAGCCCGAGCGCGGCGCCAGCCAGTCGAGGAAGATGTCGCCCGCGAGCCGGCTCCAGACTCCCATCATCCGCTCGTAGGCGGCGCCGTCGTCGAAGCGGATTTGCTGTTCGGCCATCACCACCCTCCTGCGTTCGGACCGACCTTGCCCAGATGACCAAGGATTTGCCCAGCAATAGCATTATGCCTGGGGTAGCGGAAACCAACAGGCATCCCACCCAACGCGGCCATCGCAGACCGATTCACCGCGATGCCAACCGGCCGGCTGGTGATATTCTCCGCCTTGGCACGCGGCAATCCGCATTCGATAAGGCCTCGGCCGTATCAGGGGGACGCACCCATGGAACGCAAGAAGGCATCGGAGTTCCCGCAGGAGCTGCTCAACAAGTACCTGCGGGCCTGAACCCCAATCCGCTACACCGATCCAGGGAGGTCACCATGATAACCAGGCGGCGCGCCTTGCAGCTGATCGGGTTTGGCGGCGCCGTTGGGGTAGGCGCGGGCCGGCGCAGCTTTGCGGCCGAGCTCGACGAGGTCAAGATCGGCACGCCCCTGGTGATCAGCGACGCCCCGATCGTCATCGCCGAGGCCAAGGGTTATTGCCGCGAGTTGGGCATCCGCACCAATTTGATCAACCTGGTCACCGGCTCTCAGATGGTGGCGCCCCTCGGCGCCGGGCAGATCGACATTGCCGCCGCCGCGACCTCGGCTGGGCTCTTCAACGCGGCCGCCCGCGGCATCGGGCTCAAGATCGTCGCCGACAAGGGCTCCAACCTGCCGGGCTACGCCTATTTGTCGCTGCTCGTGCGCAAGGAGCTGGTCGATTCCGGGAAATTCACCACCCTCAAGGATCTGAAGGGGTTGCGCGTTGCCGAGGCGGGCAAGGGCGTCTCCACCGGGTCGACTGTCAACGAGGCCTTGAAGAGCGCCGGATTGCGTTACGACGACGCCGTCCATGTCTACAACATGGGGTTTCCCG
>DATCQF010000346.1:0-3246 GCA_036569735.1 Allostellaceae bacterium
GCCACAACGGAACCGCCGCAATGACCGCCACAAGCCGCGCCGCCCGGATCGGCCGCGGCGAGATCGGCCCGTCGTCTATGCTCGGCATTGCCATCCCCTCCCGGTGTTGTTCGCCGGCAGATTACAATCTGCCCGCCCGGCATGGAACAACACGCGCAGGGATGAGGACGCGAGCCGCTTCGGTTCAGCTGACCCTTTCGAGCAATGCCGCGACCGTGCGGCACAGTTCGCTCGCGCGGTAGGGTTTGCGCAGCACCGGTCCGCGCATCTGGCTGTCGCGGTTGTCGCGGGCCAGATTGGCAAAGCCGGTGGCGAACAGCACCTGCAGCCCGGGGCGCAGCGCGCGCGCCGCATTGGCCAGATCGATGCCGTCGAGCTGCCCCGGCATGACGACATCGGTGAACATCACATCGACCTCGAGATCGGGGTGGGCCAGCAAGAGGCGATGGGCGTCGTCGCCGCTCGCCGCCTCAAGCACGCGGTAGCCCGCGTCCTCGAGCACCGTGAGCGCCAGCTCGCGCACCAGGCGATCATCCTCGACAATAAGCACGGTCTTGCCCGGTTCGGTCATTTGCCCACTACAAGCCTCCGTCCCGCAAACGGCGCCGGCGCGCGAACACTCCCCGCCAGCCGGCCGAATTCGGCGGCGAAACAGGCATTTAACCGGTTGCGATCACGGCCTGAGCGGCGACAATGGCGGGAGTTGGGGCCGCGGTTGGGGGAATTCGCCATGACGCAACGCGACGGCAAGCCGCTGCTCCCCTGCCCGCGGCTGTTCTTCATCGCCACGCCGCGGCGATGGCGCTAAATTCGGCAACCGCGTGCCCGTTGGTGCCCAAGGAGAACCCGAATGTTGCAGATGGCCGGCCGGATGGAGGTGCTCGGCACCGAAACCGCCTTCGAGGTCCTGGCGCGGGCCAACGCGCTGGCGGCGCAGGGGCGTTCGATCATCAATCTGGGGATCGGCCAGCCCGATTTCCCGACCCCCGCTCACATCGTCGAGGCCGGCAGGAAAGCGCTCGCCGACGGCCATCACGGCTATACCCCGGCCAACGGCATCCCGGCCCTGCGCGCCGCGGTGGCGGCCGATCTGTGGCGGCGCCACAAGGTCGAGGTGTCGCCCGACCAGGTGCTCGTCGTGCCGGGCGGCAAGGTCACGATGTTTTTTGCGATCATGATGTTCGGCGAGCCGGGCGCCGAGATCCTCTATCCGAACCCCGGCTTCCCGATCTATGAGAGCGTCATCCGTTTTTCGGGGGCGACGCCGGTCCCGGTGCCGCTCTACGAAAGCGCCGGGTTCTCGTTCAGCGCCGAGGAGGTGCTGGAAAAGATAACGCCGCGGACCCGCCTTCTGATCATCAACAGCCCGGCCAATCCGACGGGCGGCGTCGTGCCGCGCGCCGAACTCGACCGTCTTGTCGAGGGGCTCGAACGCCACCGCCATGTCGCGGTGATGAGCGACGAAATCTACGGCGAAATTCTCTATGACGGCGCCGAGCATGTCAGCCTCCTCGGCTATCCCTCGCTCGCCGACCGCCTGATCCTCCTCGACGGGTGGAGCAAGACCTATGCGATGACCGGCTGGCGCATGGGGTACGGGGTGTGGCCCAAGGCGGTATTCGCCGCGGCCGAGCGGCTCGCGATCAATTGCCACTCCTGCGTCAATGCGTCGGCGCAATATGCCGGCATCGCCGCGCTCGAAGGCCCGCGCGAGCCGGTCCACCGCATGGTCAAGGCGTTCGCCGAGCGCCGCGAGTACATCGTCGCCGCGCTCAACAGCCTACCCGGAGTGCGCTGCGCCACGCCGGGCGGCGCCTTTTACACCTTCCCCAACATTTCCGGGACCGGCTACGACGCCCGCAATTTCCAAAGCCGGCTGCTCGACGCGGAGGGGGTGGCCACGATCGCCGGCACCAGTTTTGGCGCGTTCGGCGAGGATTATATCCGGTTCTCCTATGCCAACAGCCTCGAGGCGATCACCGAGGCAGTGGAGCGCATCCGCCGCTTTCTCGGCAATTCGCCGCGCGGCGACGCCACGAGGGCCTCATAAGGCCTAACAATCGGGCATATCGACGGCATTTCTGCCCAAAAAACAGGCGAAATACCGCGGCGAGCGTCTTCGCCATCGCTGCCTGGCCCTGGCATGGGTTATGCTCTGGTTTGCGTCCGTGAGCGGCGCCGCGCGCAGAGAGAGTGAAGTTCGATGAAGAAGGTCGAGGCGATCATCAAACCGTTCAAGCTCGACGAGGTGAAGGAGGCGCTTCACGAGGTCGGGATCAAGGGCATCACGGTCACCGAGGCCAAGGGCTTTGGCCGGCAGAAGGGCCACACCGAGCTCTATCGCGGGGCCGAGTACGTGGTCGATTTCCTGCCCAAGGTCAAAATCGAGGTGGTGATGGAGGATTCGATGGTCGAGCGCGCCGTCGAGGCGATCCAGCAATCGGCTCATACCGGGCGCATCGGCGACGGCAAGATTTTCGTCTCGACGATCGACGAGGCGATCCGCATCCGCACCGGCGAACGCGGGCCGGATGCGATTTGACCCGAGCGATTTATTGGGGGCGATTTGCGCGGCTCGGGCGGGCTTGACAGGCGAGGTATGACACTTTTTTGTGGTGAATAGCGGCGCCGCCCCGCGCCCGGACGAGAAGCCTGGCCGGCGAGCGGTGCCGGCCGTCAATCGCGCGCAGTGAGGAAATCCTTTCAACTCTCAACCAGCGAACGGAATGGTGCGATGGCCGATACCAAAAAAGTCTTGGAGATGATGAAGGAACACGACGCCAAATACGTCGATTTCCGGTTCACCGACCCGCGCGGCAAATGGCAGCATCTGGCCCATCATGTCCGCACGATCACCGACGAGTTCCTCAACGAGGGGGTGCCGTTCGACGGTTCCTCGATCGCCGGGTGGAAGGCGATCAACGAGTCGGACATGCTCTTGGTGCCGGATTGCGCGACTGCGGTGCTCGACCCGTTTGCGGCGCAGACCTCGGTCATCATCTTCTGCGACACCCACGAGCCCTTGACCGGTCAGCCCTATGGCCGCGACCCGCGCTCGATCGCCAAGAAGGCCGAGCAGCACCTGATCCAGACCGGCATCGGCGACAAGGCGTTTTTCGGGCCCGAGGCCGAGTTCTTCGTGTTCGACGACGTGCGCTACGAAAGCTCGATGAACACGGCGAGCTATTTTATCGATAGCGAGGAAGGCCCGTATGTAACCAACAAGCAATACCCCGACGGCAATAC